>JAQUGU010000102.1 GCA_028683995.1 Syntrophomonadaceae bacterium
AGTTAAGTCCTCCTGCGCCGATGGTACTGCAGAATTCTGTGGAAGAGTAGGACGTTTCCAGGATTTAATTATTTTCTGGTAAAAAGATATCGTGTGACAGGGGGACGTGGTTGTTGACAACATTTCAATGTTGTCAACAACCCCGTCCCCCTGTCACACTTGTTACCGCCCTTTAGTCCAATACGAACATTGTTGAAAGTTGGAGCTTGATACCTTATAGGGGTTCTGCCAGTAAAAGGTTGAGGTGGTGGCCATATTCATATCATCAGTTGGGTTATCATCCTGGACCGTTAAAATGGGGTCAGGAGCTGTACTTTCTTCGTCAAGTATCGTTGAACGGGCAGGGTTTTCATCTTCATCAGAAGTAATGTTTTCCTCATTAAATACCGTAAGTTCGTCATCTTCCTCATCAAATATAAGCTCCTCATCATCTCCATCAAATACGGTTAGTTCTTCATCATCAGCCTCATAAAAATTGCTATCATCTGCTGCAAGAGATGGCCGGATGATGGCTTTGCTGGTGAAGTATTTTAAAATTGGATGGTTAGACGGTAAGAGGACATCTCGTTCAATAATGTTGTCTATTACATTCTGGTTGGTTGTGGGCTGTCTAAGAGTTGCTTTGTAATTAGAATGCCGGAATAAAACTTCCATAGCTTTATTCACCTCCCGGTAAAATCTGTGATGCAAATACGATTATTGAATAAAGGGAATCAATTCCCGAAAAATAATATCATAAATGTTTACACCCTTAATATATGCGGGGAAAATATAAATGTTATACTGAAATAGGCGTTGATAACGAAGTTATCTTGTAAATAACTTAAAGTTTAGGACTTTATCAATTGTTTAGGGGTGAGGAGTAGCAGCCTTCGACCGCCAACTGGTTAATCCGAACCGCCAATAAAAAAAGGAGACCTCGCGGTCTCCTTTTTGGTTGTAACCCTATATTCTGATAAATGACGGGTCACCCGGCCTCAGCAGCTCTACAAATGAACCCCTCGTTTCAGTGGTCGGCTGGGCAGACACATGGGTCTGCCCCTACAATCCTTAAGTTGACGACCGACTACTGCCCCTACGACTACTGGTCCCCGGCTGGGCAGACACACGGGTCTGCCCCTACAATCCTACGTCTGACGATTGACTTCGTATTAGCAACCACACCTGGTATTGTTTGCGGGTCCGGGACAAGGGGTGCATTCACCAATTTTGTGTGGTTCGGGGAATTCCTGACATACAGTAACTCCGCCGAGTGCAATACCTAATACATAAAGGTTATCGTGTTTCCAGAGTTTGTCGATCAGGCATCCGGTAATATGAACCCGGCTGCACTGCCCATCATCTATATGGCAGCAAAGATCCTTAACTACAACACAAGACCCATCAATTTTTTGCAGGGCAGTGCGAACATCATTTCCACTAATTGGTCTGCCACTGGGGAATGGATAGAATGTAGTACATTCAAAATCATGGTAGTGGTTTATCACCAAAGTTGGACAAATATTGGGATTTGGGGGGGTTAGGACAACCTGAAAGCCAACTCTGATATCAACGCCCAGGCAACTCGGTTTTAAGCTTTCTTCCGCACAAATAACACTTACAGCACAACTCATGTCAGGAGTTAACGGTATTAGTTCACCTCTGCAGCTTCCAGGAATCAGACCCTCACCCGTGGCAGGAATGGGCACGTACAGGTCAATGTCTTGGGTACAGGTATACTTTACATCCTGGACACAGATATCGTGTATAACGGTACCGCGGGAATCAACATCGATTCCAAACCTTTCCATAAATTCAGGGTCTTTCAGCATTTCAAAAGCTTTTTCCATTATAAACCTATCCTCCTTATATTAATTTAGGCTGTGGGCATTTGTAATAAAAATTGTCTATAATGGGCTTAAATGCCATCCAACCTACAATATACGATATTCACTAGTGCTTCCTTGTGTTACATAGACATCTGCATTAAGGGTGACAGGGGGACGGGGTTGTTGACAACATTGAAAATGTTGTCAACAACCCCGTCCCCCTGTCACCCCTGTCACTTTCGTCAACCTCGTTGCCCCAAAAAAAAATAGACCCGGTAAAGGGTCTATTTAAAAAGAGAGTGAATGAGATATGCAATTAACTAACCGTTACGTTAGTTAATAAACCTTATAGATATTTTTTATTCTTGGCCTGGTAATGAGTATGCAGCAGCTCGTGGGATTTATGTCCCAGGGGTTCATGCAGGAACTCATCATACAGGGTCTTAACTTCAGGATTCTCATGGGATTTTCTAATCGCGCATTTTTCATCTTCTACATATATACTGTCAATGCGCTCTACCCGTTTAGCGTTAGCCTTGGTAATAGGCTGTCCGCCACCGCCAATGCAACCGCCGGGGCAGGCCATGATTTCTATAAAGTGGTAAGGGGATTCTCCTGCTCTAACCTGATCCATCAGTTTACGGGCATTGGAGAGGCCATTGGCTATAGCCACCTTTACTAGCGTGCCATCCAGGTCTACTTCCGCTTCCTTAATACCGGTAATACCGCGAGTTACTTCGAAATTAACATCTTCCAGAGTTTTTCCGGTTACTACTTCATAAACCGTTCTTAAGGCTGCTTCCATAACCCCGCCAGAGGCTCCGAAGATAACTGCTGCACCGGTATAGGCGCCCATCCAGGAATCGAAATTGGTGCCTGCCAGTTTATCGAAGTCCAGTCCACTCATGCGGAACAAACGGCCAATTTCCCTGGTAGTCAATACCAGGTCAACATCGCGGTAGCCGCTGGCGTTCATTTCCGGTCGAGCAGCCTCGAACTTTTTGGCGGTACAGGGCATAATTGATACTGAATAAATCTTTGCCGGATCAATACCCATCTTATCAGCCCAATAGGTCTTTACCAGGGGACCAAACATCTGCTGAGGCGATTTACAGGTTGACAAGTTATCTAACAGGTCGGGATAAAAAGTCTCGCAGAAATTAATCCAGCCCGGGCTACAGGAAGTAAACATGGGCAGGGTTCCACCTTCTTTAAGGCGCTGCAGGAGTTCATTACCTTCCTCCAGTATAGTCAGGTCAGCCGTAAAGTTGGTGTGTAATACATAGTCAAATCCTACCTGGCGCAAGCCGGCTACAAAAACGTCCATGGGCATATCACCGGTCTTCATGCCAACTTCTTCACCGATGGCTACTCTTACTGCCGGAGCTATCTGCGTTACCACCACTTTGTCGGGGTCGGCGATGGCTGCCAGTAGCTTGTCAATTTCTTCTACTTCACCAATAGCGCCTACCGGGCAGGCATGAATACATTGACCACACATGACACATGCGCTATCCATCAGGTCACCGCCCATGGTGGGTACTACCATAGAAAGAACTCCCCGGTTTTCCAGACCTAAAGCATTAACACTCTGGACTACGGTGCAGGCTTCTATGCAGCGGCGGCAGAGCACACATTTATCCGGGTCTCTGAATAACGATGGAGTAGAGTAGTCTTTTTTCAGTCCTCTTACCTTAAGTGTAAATGGGTTATCGCGGATGAAATATTCATTGGCCAGATCCTGCAGTTCGCAATTGCCATTGCGGATACAATTCAAGCAGTCCTGGGGATGATGGGACAGAATCAGTTCCAGTATAGTCTTTCTGGCTTCAATTACTTTGGGGGTGCGGGTCTTAACAACCATGCCTTCCATTACCGGCTGAGCACAGGCGGCCGCAAGAAGTCTGTTTCCTTCAACTTCACATACACATACCCGGCAGTTAGCTTTTACTGCCTGGTCAGGATGATGACATAGTGTAGGAATTTTGATACCGACTTCTTTAGCTGCCTGCAGGATGGTTGAGCCTTCGGGAACGGATACTTTGATTCCGTCTATTGTTAAGTTAACCATTATATTCCCTCCTTTTGCTCTTTCCTACATTAATTTGGCATTGTAGTCGGTGCCAAAGTGTTTAATAGTGGTAAGTATCGGTGCGGGTGCTGCCTGTCCCAGTCCACAGAGGCAGGCGATGGACATTACATTGCCCAGTTTTTGCATCAGTTCAATATCCTTCAGGCTGCCCTGGCCGCTATTTACTAATTCCATAAGTTCATGCATACGGGCCGTTCCTTCCCGGCAGGGGGCACATTTGCCGCAGGATTCATGTTCGAAGAACTTGGCAATACGGGTAGTAACATCTACAATATCACGGGTCTCATCAAGTACAAATACAGCGCCCGACCCCAGGGTAGCGCCAATGGCAGACATATTATCAAAGGCCACCGGGGTATTTAAAAGGGAATCAGGGATAAATGCCCCGGAGGTTCCGCCTATCTGAACCGCTTTAAATTTCTTACCTCCTGGGATACCGCCACCAAACTGGTATACTATTTCTCTAATTGTGGTATTGGTAGGCACCTCAAAAAAGGTTTTGTTGTTTACATCTCCAGTTAAGGTAAATACTTTAGTTCCCGGGTAGGAGGGGACTCCGATACCCGCATACCATTCTGCCCCTTTTTCGATTATTACTGGAATACTGGCAAAGGTTTCAACGTTGTTAACGATGGTAGGTTTCATCCATAATCCCTCGGAAGGGGGATAAGGGGGTTTAAAACGAGGCTCACCTCTTTTACCTTCGATAGATTCGATAAGGGCAGTCTCCTCACCACATACATACGCCCCGGCTCCGCTCCTTACCTCAATATCAAAACCTTTAAGTACAGCTTTTTCTTTGGCTTGCCCTATAGCAGTGTTCAATATATCAATGAGTTGGGGATATTCCCCGCGTAGATATATAAAACCTTTTGCTGCCCCAATAGCATAGGCACATATAGCCATGCCTTCGATAAGGGTGTGGGGGTCGTTTTCCATTATTAAACGGTCTTTATAAGTGCCGGGTTCTCCTTCATCGGCATTGCAGACTACATATTTTTCATCGGCATTGGCTCTGTAGGCAAAAGACCATTTCTGCCCGCAATTAAAGCCTGCACCACCCCGGCCTCTTAAATTAGATTTCTTTACTTCTTCAATGAGTGCTTCTTTATCCATACTGCTGGCTTTTTCCAGGGACTTATATCCGCCCTGAGCAATATAGTCATCAATCTTTAAGGGATCGATTTTACCATAATTGCGCAGTACGATTCGCATCTCTTCGGCCATCTTTTGACCTCCTTTCTTTATGCTGGTGTCCCGATTTGCAACCAATAATTCTTAATCTCAATTACGTTTTACGTTACTACTTGTATTCTGCCAGGATGGCAGGTACTTTTGCTGGACTTACATCTAGATGAACTTTACCGTTTATGGTTATTACCGGAGTTGCCTGGCACTGTCCTACACATTCAGTGTATTCCAGGGCGAACTGGCCATTAGCCGTACTTTCTCCCATTTTGACACCCAGTTCTCTCTCCAGTGCAGCTACTACTTCGGCTGCACCAGCTACATGGCACGGCGCACTTTCACATATTCTGATTACATTTTTACCTCTGGATGCAACCGAAAACATAGAGTAAAAGGTAGCAACGCCATAAGCAGCGCTGGCAGGAAGGTTAAAAACCCTGGCTGCTTCAGTCACCGCCTCCACCGGCAGGTAGCTCAGTTCTCTCTGCACCGCATGATAAGCCTCAATCATGCCCCCTGGCTTATCCGCATAACTGGCTATGATGTCCTTGTAATCCATCCCTTATATCCCTCCTTTCCTGTAATATGGCTTGAAAAGCTATTGCTATAATGGAAGCTGTTTTTGCAGCTAATGCAAGTCGTTAAGTCTTGGCAGTCTGGTAGATATATTAGAATTCCAAAATGCCAGGATTCATCGAAGAAGATCCTGGCATTTAATATTGGGGTTAATCAATAACAAGCAGTACCCGTAAAAAATACATACTAAACGGGCAAAAGCACACTAATCCCCAAACCTCTTGGCCAGGCAGTATTGTGGTTAACGAGTGTTAAACTTAAACTGCCTGGAATACCGGAACCTTCTTTCCAACGGGAGGCCCAGACGTTTCCCCCTGAACCCTTCGGGTCACAAAATGTCACCCAGCGGCCTGACGTCCATAGCATTAGCCTTGGGGCGACAGGCTCGAAGATTTTTTAGAGATTAAATTATAACAGCCACTATGGCACAATATGTTAAAAATTTCACTTGCGTTTTTTTACCAACCCCCATAATCATTACAAACATTCTGCAAAATAGTTCAAATTCCTGCT
>JAQUGU010000103.1 GCA_028683995.1 Syntrophomonadaceae bacterium
CCCGCACTGGTAGCAAAGGTTGATGCTGGTTTCTGCTTCCTTTTCGATTTTATCCAACAAAACCCGGTCACTCTCGGTTAGAGGTACCAATTTAACAGTACTTTCCACAAACTTCGCTCCTTTCCTGGCCCTTACCCCTTTACTATAAACTCATTGGCTGTATGGTTACAACCTTATATAGCAGGATATTAAGGTATTATATGTGTAAACTTTAACCCTCCATATATCACTGGATACTAAAAATTAAGAAATTATCCCAGGTTTTGATATTGATATTTTATTATAATACAAATATGTCGCATATTTGTGTTAATTCTTTGTTAATATTCGATTATTTCAGGGTATAGATAGCAAAAAGTATATACTGTTAAGGGCAATAAGCGGAAATAGAAATGCTCGGGAATGTAATTATTTCTTGGTATTTCTCCTAGTGCTTGGCGTTTATGGTATAATTAATGAGGTCCTTTTGGTATAACCTACAGGTAGGTTCATAATATGGTAAGTATTGATAATATGCCTGATGTTCTGGGTATAGCTATCCTGGGAATGTGCTTTTGTCTACTAACTATTTCCCTTTTTCGCTGGGTAACTAATTACTATCTAATTAGCAATATCCGGGAATACCTTTTATTTATTTTCCTGGTTATAGCAATTGCCCTGTGGTCAGCAAGACCTCTACTGGATAGTTTCCCGGTTAACCTTCTAGCCTGGAAATGGATTAGTCTTTTAGCTATGGCTTTGTTTCTAAGCCTCTACTTTTTAACCCTACGCCACAACATCGAGGAATCATATTCATTTCGAATACCACTAATGGTAATCGTTATCACGATATTACTGTGCTTGTTCGGCTTGCAACAAAGCAATTGGCAGGAACAGTGGTGGATAATAATAATTACCATTATTGCTGTAGCAGCAATTCTAGCCTTCAATATTAGTCTGATTATTCACCTGGCCAAAACTGAGCAGAGTAATTTTTACAAATATATTGCTATATTACTTGCCGGATTTACGGTTCTAATTTCTGTCGATAATATTTCCAGTATTGTGCCACAAATTAATATTATGGCAATTTGCCTGACCGGCGGCCTTTTATTTGTTGTTTCCCTGGGCGTATACGTTATGGATCAGGCTTATATGAATGCCACCCGGGAACTGGAACAACGCTTTCAGTTGGTGCAAGATAAATATGAAGCTACCGTTGAGAATATAGAAGATGTGGTCATTTCGCTAGCCCGGACTATTGATGCCAAAGACAGGTACACTGAAGGCCATACGGAAAGGGTAAGCCAGTATGCAGCTTTCTTAGGGGAAAGATTAGGGATGACCGATAAACAACTGGAAAATCTCAGAATAGGCGCATTAATTCACGATATCGGTAAAATCGGCATTGACCAGAATGTACTTAATAAACCTGGTAAACTAACACTTGAAGAAAGACAGCAAATTGAAACCCATCCCATTTTGGGAGAGGAAATCTGCAGTCCTCTAAAATCATTGCAGGATGTTACCTGTATAATACGCAACCACCATGAACGCTTGGACGGTTCCGGATATCCGGACGGCTTGCAGGGTGATGAGATACCCCTGGAGGCTCGTATAGTAAGTATTGTTGATGTTTTCGATGCTCTCACCACTGACCGTTCTTATCGTCCGGCTATGAGCATTGAGGCAGCGCTGACTATTATCAGACAGGAGGCTAACGAAGGAAAACTAGATGCGTCCTTGGCCAGGGAATTTGAAATTATGCTGCAGGATATGTTTTTACTGGTTGAAGAAACTTGAAACCTATTTTGTTCCCTCACCTGCTTCAGGTAAAGCCAGTATCTGCAGGTTGGCTTTTATAGTCAGGTAAACTATTACTAAAATCAATGCCCCCGTAAGATAAGGAATCAAGATATTAAACTCATAGAGAATCCCCCCGGCTACTGGGCCAGCTATTCTGCCCAGGCTGCCGAAAGATTGCATTACCCCTAAAGATGTGCCTTGATTCTGCTTGGAGTACCGGGTTACCAGCGATGATGAACTGGGTCCAATTAACGAAGTCCCGATATTGTAAACTGCAGAAGTAAGCAACAATGATAGCATATCGGAAGCAAATAGGATTAATACCAGGCCAGCAGCAGATATTAACAGGCCTCCTTTCATAAGATTCATATCTCCAAAACGTTTTGCCAATCTGCCTATCAGCCCTCCCTGAATTACCACACCTATTACCCCCAATATGGTAAAAACAAAACCAATTTCTCTGGGTCCAAAAGCAGCCCGCCGGGCAGCAAAGTAGACAAAGGTAGCCTCAAACATGGTGGTACTAAAGTTTAGTATTAAAACTAGTATGAAAAGTAGAAACAAGGGGTTATTAATCTCCATTGAAGCAGGATTTGGGGTGATGTTTTCGGGTATAGACTTTGCCGGGATCAATGTTTCAGGCAGGTAAAAGAGGGCAAAAGGCCAGATCAGCAATGCTAATCCGCCAGCAACAAAAAAGGGTAATGAAAATCCTTGCTGCCCCAACCAACCACCCAGAGCGGGACCTACAATCATGCCCAATCCCATGGCGGCAGCCATCAATCCTATCCCCTGAGACCTCTCGTCTTCTCCGGTGATATCAGCCATATAGGCTAAAGCAGTGGGCAACGTAGCTGACGAAATAGCACCAGATAGAATGCGCACGGCAAACATCATCCACAGCTGATCAGTAAAACCAAACAGGATAAAGGTGATACCGTAGCCAGAGAGTCCAATAAGTATTACCGGACGCCTGCCTATGCGGTCAGATAAGCGACCCCAGAAAGGGGCAAACAGCAAGTGCATCAGGGAATAGATGGCCATAAAAAGACCCAGAATGCTTGCATCCCCACCCATTGAGGTAAGAAAAAATGGCATTACGGGGATGATGATACCAAAGCCAACCATAACCAGAAACAGTATAAAAAATAGAATACTGCTGGATCGAATATTATTTCCCATTATAAAGTCCTGCCTGTAATAATGACTCTGCTAATATTCTTTACACCGAGAGTCAATGTTATTTACATACAGGAGCAAAGGTTAATTTTGCCTGTACCTGGTTACTTGGCAGCGGTAAATCACTTTAACCTTGGTGAAATTTGAGCTTTAGTACCGGCATGTGGAATTTTTTACATTTATAGATTACAATGGAGGTGCCATAACGTTATGAATGAGTCACTGTATGCAATTGCTTCATTAAAACACTTGGGGAATTGTATGTGGCCAACCATACCTTATGGCTTTTTCTCTATCATACCTGATAAAAGATTATATAAATTGTAGGGAGGTTGTTTTACAACAGCATCATCAGAAGCTATTCGGTGGGTGTGATGAGGTAGAGATATAAGCGAGATTAACCATGAAAAATGAGCGACATTTAGGTGGGGATAATATGAAAAAGCTCAGTCAATTAAGTGCCCGGGAATTGGATGCAGTGGAATTAGTCTTAAATGGGGTTGAAGGAGCTATTATAATTGATGAAAACGGCATCATAAGGATTTTTACCGATCATTATGCGCGAGAATCAGATTTGAGTAAAGAAGAGGTATTGGGTAAAAGAGTTGACGAAATATTCCCCCATACCCGTCTATTAGAGGTTTTAAATACGGGGAAAGCCATTACCGCTGATATGTGGGAACTAAACGACAAATCCCGGATTGTCTCTCGGGTTCCCATTATGAATGAAGGCGAGATTATCGGGGTACTGGGAATCAATATTTTCCGCTATCTTAATGAAGCCCGCGGGTTCGCTACGCGGATACAGAAGATGTCTTCCGAACTAAAGTACTACAAAGAAGAGGTTAAACGCATCTATGGGGCCAAGTATTCGCTGGGAGTTATTATTGGAAAAAGTAAAGAAATACTTGAAGCCAAAGAAATGGTTCAAACTATAGCCCCAACGAATAATCCGGTACTAATTTATGGTGAAACCGGTACTGGAAAAGAGTTGTTCGCTCATGCTATTCACCAGGAAAGTGCCCGCAGAGAGGGACCATTTGTACGAGTAAACTGTGCTGGCATCCCTGATAATCTTATTGAATCCGAGTTATTTGGTTATGAAGAAGGAGCTTTTACCGGGGCCCGTAAAGGCGGTAAACCTGGTAAATTTGAACTGGCCAATCATGGTAGTATATTTCTGGATGAAGTAAGTGAGTTATCCTCGGCAGCCCAGGCCAAGTTACTGCGGGCTTTGCAGGAAAATGAAATCGAAAGGGTAGGTTCAACTTCATTAACTTCGGTGGATACCAGGGTCATATCAGCCACCAATATACCCCTGAACAAACTGGTGGCCGAGGGCAAATTCAGAAAAGACCTGTTTTTCCGCCTCAATACCTTTACTATAACAGTTCCCCCCTTACGAGAGCATTTCAGCGATTTACCTCTACTCTGCCAGCATTTCATTGACAATTATAACCAGGAAAATGGTACTACTGTAAAAGGTATAAATAATGAAGCCTTGCAACTGCTTGCGTCTTATCACTGGCCGGGTAATATCAGAGAACTCAATATTGCCATTGAAAGAGCCTGTATAGATGCCAGGAAAGGTATTCTTACCGTCGATAACCTGCTGCGCTTTACCCAATATATTAGCGGGCAAAGTGCTATCACCAGGGATTACAGTGACTTCGATATACAAGAAGCCAGGAAGGAAGCGGAAAAGGCAGTAATTATCAGAGCTTTGCAGGCAAGTAACAATAACCGTAGAAAGGCAGCAGAACTGTTGGGAATAAGCCGTTCGGCCTTATATAATAAAATTATTGCCCTTAAAATTGACTGAATTTTTTGAAATGTCTCATTTGTTGGACTTTAGTCCAGATTAATGGACGCTTAAACCCGCTAAAGATTAACAATAACGAAAAACTAGTCCAATTATCTTGACATTTCCCGATAACTGAATATGGTGAAAAGCCCAATATTTAGCCTCCCCCAGGGATTGGTACGCAATTTGCAGGATGTAATAAGTATCAATAGAGGGGGAGGTTTTATTATGGCAATATCAGAGAGGTCGATTAAAACCAAGACATACCAATCATGGAAGGATGAGTACAGTAGTAAGTTGCGTAGCGCTGAAGATCTAGCGGCTATGATCAAGAGTGGTGATGTTATCCTGGAACCTGGTGGTATTAACATACCCCACGACTTTCACGTGGCTCTTTCCAGGCGGGTGCAAGAATTGAACAATGTTACTATATGTCTCGGGTTAGCCTTAAAACTCTATGATTTTATGCAGCCGCAATTTAAACAGAATATTCATATTGAAACACCTTTTGTTGGACCAGTGGAAAGAATGCTAATTGAATGGGGAACTGCATCGTATGTTCCTCAGCACTTGAATCAACTGGGTGTTTGGCAGGCTGAAAAAAAACCAAACGTGGCAGCAATGGTAGTAACTCCACCAAATGAAAACGGGTTTTTCAACCGTTCCTGTTTCGGTGGGTTAGTTCCAAGAGATGCTATTGCCGAAGCAGATGTGGTTATGGTGGAAGTAAATCCTAAAACCCCATGGTTAGAAGGAGAAGACCTCCAAATTCACATTTCTGAAATCGATTATATCTGCGAAAGCGATACTGACCTGGTAGAAATACCCGATATTCCAATTACCGAGGTTGAACGACAAATAGCGGCCTACATTACCGATATGATACCTGACGGTTCCACTATTCAGCTGGGTCTGGGCGGTCTGGCCAATGCCATCGGTTATTTTTTGTTGGATAAAAAGGATTTAGGCGTTCATACCGAGGTAGTACAAAAGTCATTTATGGACTTAATGAAAGCTGGAGTAATAAACGGTTCCCGTAAGAACTTTAATCCGGGCAAGGTACTGGCTACTTTTTGTGTGGGGGATAAGGAATTATGGGATTACGTAGATCATAATTCGGATTTTCTGTTTACCGAAGTGGCATTCAATAATGACCCTCAAGTAATAGGGAAAAACGATAACCTGATATCAATCAATAACGCATTATGCATGGACTTGACTGGGCAGGTAGGATCAGAGTCAATTCGCCATCGCCAGTATAGTGGGACTGGAGGGCAAATGAATTTTCTACAGGGTGCGGCTCTGTCTCAGGGTGGTAAAGGTATTATTGCGCTTAACTCAACCTGGAAGGATAAAGAAGGAAATCTACGGTCAAGCATAATCCCTTTCATGCCTCC
>JAQUGU010000104.1 GCA_028683995.1 Syntrophomonadaceae bacterium
GTAATTTAATGTCAATATTGTTTGGTAATATGGAGCTAAATTTTTTGCTTTTAAGGTATGGAATGTATTGACAACAACAACATGGGGGAGTAATAATACAAGATGCAAGTACTTGCATCTTGTATTATTACTCAAAGGAGGTCGGTTTAATGTCAATAGGCAGACAAAAATCAAAATTGGGGATTTTATTGTCCATGCTGGTTCTGCTTACGCTGCTCCTATACGGTTGCAGCAGTAGTGAGAAGAAAGCCGCTCAGGCCCCCGCCGGACAGCCGGACAAATTGTGGGTTGCTGTATCCATTGTTCCCCAGGCAAGCTTTGTCAAGGCCGTGGGGGCAGATATGGTAGAAGTAGTGACCATGATTCCGCCGGGAGCCAACCCGGAAAACTATGCTCCTGCTCCCCAGACCATGGAACAGTTAAGCGATGCTAAAATATATTTTGCCATCGGTGTCCCGGCGGAAAAGAACGGTATTCTGCCCCGGTTGAAGCAGGCCAATTCTCAGATGAAGGTGGTGGATCTGCCTGCTCAAGTGGAGCAAGTTTATCCTGCCCTGGAAATAGCAGCGGGAGAAAAAGACCCCCACTGTTGGATGTCGCCCAGGAGGGTTGAAAAAATGGTTAAAATAATTGCTGCAGAATTAGCTGCGGCTGACCCCCCGAACGCTGAAAGCTATCAAAAAAATGCTGCTTCTTATCAGGCGGAACTGAAGAAACTTGATGAAGAAATTAAATCCTCCCTGGCCGGGGTGTCCGGGCAAAGCTTTATTGTTTATCATCCCGCCATGGGCTATTTTGCCAGTGACTATGGCTTGAAGATGATCGCTCTTGAGGAGGAAGGCAAAGAGGCTACTCCGGCACAATTCAAGGCAGTTATAGATAAGGCTAAGAAGGAGAAAATAAAAGTAATATTCTACCAGGCGGAAATGGACAGTAAACAGGCCCAGACCCTGGCCCGGGAATTGGGTGGGCAGGCTGAACTTATTGCCCCGCTGGCCCCGGATTACATTGACAATTTGCGCAAAACCGGTCAAACTTTTGCCCAGGTGCTGGCGGAACAGTAATTAAACTGCTTGCCCCTGGCCGCTGTTTTCACAGGTGGTTGCTTACTTATGACCGTAGTGGTTGAACATAGTTTTAATTATTTTGAAAAGCAAGGTGAGCCTTTGACCAGAGAAATGGATAAAATAGTTGAATTACGAAATGTAAGTGCGGGCTATGGTACCATACCAGCGGTGCAGGATATTAATCTAAGCATCGAAAAAGGCAGCTTTACCGGTATTATAGGGCCCAATGGCGGGGGCAAGAGCACTCTTTTAAAAATAATTCTGGGGTTGGTTGAACCCTGGACCGGGCAGGTCAGAATATTGGGTCAGAGACCTGAGCGCAACCGCCATCTGGTCGGCTATGTTCCGCAGGCAGCGACTACTAACCGCCGGTTTCCCATATCGGTTCGCCAGGTAGTCTTGCTGGGTAGGTTGGCAGGGAGAGCCCCCGCTTTCCATCGCTATCAAAGCCTTGATCATGATATAGTGGACCAATGTTTGGCCCGGCTTGAAATCATGGATTTGGCTGAGCGCCAGATCGGACAGTTGTCCGGTGGGCAGTGGCAGAGGGTTCTGATTGCCCGGGCTCTGGCGGTGAAACCGGTGTTACTGCTTTTAGATGAAGCGACCAGCGGGCTGGACGCTGGTGTCAGCACCCAGGTCTATGAACTTTTGCGGGAACTAAACCAGGAGATGACCATTATTATGGTAACCCATGACACCATGGCGCTCAGCTCCTATGTTAATAATATTGCCTGCATCAATCATATTTTGCACTATCATGGTGAGTCAGCCCTTAGCCCGGAACTAATCATGCAAGTCTACGGCTGTCCGGTGGAACTGATTGCTCATGGTGTACCTCACCGGGTGCTGGAACAACATGGAGGTTTATCATGATATCATCCCTGCTTCACTACCAATTTTTGCAGAATGCCTTCATGGCCGCTTTGTTGGCAAGTATTGCCTGTGGCATACTGGGCACTATTATCGTGGAAAAGAAACTGGTGATGATGAGCGGGGGGATTGCCCATACTGCTTTTGGAGGCATAGGGCTGGGCTACTACCTGCGGATAGAGCCGATTTATACCGCTCTGGCCTTTTCGCTTTTTTCGGCATTGTCGATTGCTCGTATTCAACGACGTGCAACTGTTATGCCCGATGTACTCATCGGGATGTTCTGGCCTTTGGGAATGGCCCTGGGCATTTTGTTTATCTCCATGACTCCCGGCTATCCCCCCAGCATGAGCAGTTACCTGTTTGGGGATATTTTAACGGTATCCCGGGTGGATTTATTGGTTATGGCCGTGCTGGATTTGTTGCTTCTCTTAACTGTAGTGAGCTTTTATCATCTTCTGCAGGCGTACTGGTTTGACGAAGAGTTCAGTATGGCCCTGGGATTACCGGTAGTGCTGGCAGAATCATTAACCTATGCCATGATAGCCATTACAGTTGTAGTGCTGATCCGGGTGGTAGGCATTATTCTCATCCTGGCTCTGTTATGTGTCCCGCCTGCGCTGGCCGGCCTTTTTCGCAATGACCTTCCGGGCATTATGGGATTGGCAGTGCTTATAGGGGCTGTCTTCTGTTTGAGCGGTTTGGGGATTTCCTATTGCTATAATATTCCCTCCGGGGCGGCCATTGTAATTTTGTCGGTGCTGGTTTATACCGGTACGCAACTATTGCTCCGTTGCTCAAGTTCATACTTCACCACTAAACGTTGATTTTTGACTCCTTCCGCCATGCCTGTCATAATTTAAAAAAAGGAAGAACAGGAAAGGAGTTTCTCGGAGAATGGATTTGAGCAGTCTTAAACAGCAATTGGCGGCAAAGGGATATAAGATGACCCGGCCCCGGCGGGTAATTTTGGAAGCCCTGGCCCGGAAGCCCGGCTGGGTTACGGCCAAAGATCTGCATAAAGAAGTGTGCAATCATTCTGGACATATAGATTTTTCCACGGTGTGTCGTAATTTGGACACCCTCACCGGTATGGAGATACTCTGTCGGGTTGACCGGGATAACAATGGAATTTTCGCCTACTGTTTGCGGGAAATGGAGGAGCACCATCACCACCTCATTTGCCGTTGCTGTGGCAAAACAAGTCCTATGGATTTTTGCCCTCTCAGCCAGTTGAGCCTAGTTCAGACAGAAGGTTACAGCGAGTTGGAATGCCGTTTTGAAGTATACGGAATCTGCCATGACTGCCAGGCAAAACAGGGGAACTGAATCCGGAATCTGTCCCCCAATCCCTTGCCCAATTTGGGATAAGGGTCTGCCGGAACATAAAAACCAGACGAGAAAGGGGATAAACCCTTTCTCGTCTGGTTTTAACTTATTTGTTGGTCGTATTATTGGAGTTAGTTAATCCGCGACCTCTACCGCCTCTGGGGCTATTGCTGCCAGAGTTCTTGCGCCCCGGCTTTTGGTCGGCATTATTGCTATTATTTCCACGACCTGCGCCGCATTTTCCTCTGAGACGACCTGTTTTAGGTCCCTGACCCTGAGGACCGGTTCCATCTTGGTTAGGCATCAGCTTCACTCCTTCCTTTTTAAACCACAGTCAATTGTTCTATAATATTTTCCCAAAGGGGAAAAAGCATTTTCCGTATTACCGGATTTGTTGCAGGAATTTCGGCCTGGGCAATAGACTGCACAATAATATTGCTGAAAGGTATTTTGCCGGCCAGGGGCAGATCGTTATTCAGTGCCCAGTTTTCTATCTCCTGGCTAATATCTGGATTTAAATCCCATTTATTGATAATTACCATACCTTTTATACCCCGTAGTTGCATTAGTTGATAAACTCGTTGCAAATCATGAAACCCGGAAAGACTCGGTTCAGTCACCAAAACTATCAGGTCAACCTCTACCATGGAAGAAATAACGGCACAGCCAATTCCGGGCGGGCCATCAGCAATAATAAGCGGGGTCTGTTCAGTATCGGCCCTTTTACGAGCCATAGTTTTAACCTGAGCCACTAATTTACCCGAATTTTCTTCACCAGGTCTTAAATCTGCAAAAAACACCTTGTGCTTTTGATTAAACATGCCTTCGGCCCAGTGCCCCGAAGATCGGGGATACATAGTAATGGCTTGCACCGGGCAAATCTTCTCACAAAAACCACATCCCTCACAGGATAGGGGTAAAACCCGGAATTCCTCGTTAATAGCATCAAAACGGCACAGTTCCGCACATAAGC
The DNA here is from genome assembly GCA_028683995.1 of Syntrophomonadaceae bacterium. Classification (GTDB taxonomy): domain Bacteria; phylum Bacillota; class Syntrophomonadia; order Syntrophomonadales; family Syntrophomonadaceae; genus UBA4844. The sequence continues at coordinate 4,243 of JAQUGU010000104.1, forward strand.
CACAACTAATACAGGATTCTTCATCTATATGAGCCGTATATCCGGCACTGAAATCGTGACTGCTAACTTTTTGCGGTTTTAATAGGATGGGCAGATTGGAAGCATCTACATCATAATCGCAGGCTACACAGTTATCTGCCAGTTGTATAAAGGAAGAAGTTAGCGAGGTTTTACCGGTGCCTCCTTTGCCGCTGATGAATAGTATCTCTTTCATGATAAGGCCCCCTTAATCTGGTTGAAAATATCAGTTAAAATACCATGTAAAGAGGGCATTGCCTCCAGAGGGTCCTGGCCTTGCATATAGGCCCGGGCCAGTTCCGGACTAAATGGAATACGTCCCAGGATAGGGACCCCGGTTTTATCAGACAAAGCTGTTAGCTCGCTTTCTTCTCCCTGCCAGCGGTTTATCACCAATCCTCCGGGTATATTAAGCATTTCTATTGCTTCCAGGGAGAGTTCCAGATCATGTAAACCAAAAGGGGTGGGCTCAGTTACCAGCAGACAGTAGTCACTATCTCTTATGGATTCAATCATGGCACAGGTAGTTCCAGGGGGACAATCGACGATTCTCAGTGCTGAAGTTGCTTTCTGACTTTTGGTCGCTTTTATGAGTGGTGGACTTTGAGCTTCCCCAACATTAAGTCTGCCGGTTAACAGTGTCCCATAGCCCGGTAACTGAGCCTCTTCAATAACCCCGATAGGGTGCTCTATTTCCTTAATGGCCCTTAGTGGACAAAGATAGGTACAGGCTCCACAGGAATGACATAGCTCATCAAAAACTAATACCTTATCACTCAGTACCACCAGGGCGTTAAAACTACATATCTCAGCACACTCCCCGCATAGATTGCAAGCCCGGGGGGCGATTTCGGGAACCAGGCGACTAACATTGGTAGTCTTTTGTACCGCCTGCCCCAATACTAATCCTGCGTTAGGTTCTTCCACATCAGTATCGATTAACACCGAATTCTTATCACCCAGAATCCGCAGCAGACAAGTGCTGACTAAAGTTTTACCTGTACCACCTTTGCCGCTGGCTACTGCGATTTGCATGATTAACTCCCTTTCTTAGCCTTATTAGCTATGGCAATCTCCCGCATGGGCATGTTCAGAACATACTTCTCCACTACTTTTTAAGTCGCCCTTTTCAAAGTGAGCAATAACATCTTCAATCACACCTGATACCCCAACAATAAGCTCAATACCCTGTTGGACAAATAGCTCCTGAGCTCTGCCGCCCATGCCACCGGCTATAACCAGCTCGGTACCCAAATTTTTTAAAAAACCAGGTAAGACACCAGGCTCGTGCCCGGGATTTGGAACTGATTTAAATACTTTGGTATTGGTATCATAAAATGTAAATTCTTCACAATGCCCGAAATGGGGACAGACCATATTTCCTTCTCTGGGAATGGCTATTAACATATAAAATTACCTCCAATTAAGAATTTATAACTAAACCTAATTATTGGGAGCCAGTAGCTCTTGCAGTTCACCGGCCTCATAGCTTTGCAGGGTTGTTTCCACCGTTTTGGCGGTACCACCGGCAAAAACCTTTATCCCGGCTTCCTTCAAAGCCACAAAGGCTTTAGGCCCTACTCGCTGAGAGATAACCAGCTCCACATTGTTGCGTAGCAGAGCTTGAACTGCTCCTGTACCTGCACCGTGAGCCGCATCAGGTCCCGTATTAGACAGAGCTTCATATTGCTCAGTTGCTGCATCCCAGATCATAAAACAGTTACAGCGTCCGAATCGTCCGTCTACGGGCGATGATGGGGACGAATCGGTGGAACAAATAGCAATCTTTTTGGACATGTTCTCACCACCTTTCAGAGTATCCTCTACCTGATAGAGATTTCCCTAATCAGGGAA
>JAQUGU010000105.1:0-1696 GCA_028683995.1 Syntrophomonadaceae bacterium
TTAAAGGATTTCAGCCGGGTAGCTACCATAGAACCAATTCGACCTAAACCAACTATACCTACGGTCTTGCCGTAAAGCTCCATTCCCCGGAAAGGTTTGCGATCCCAGGTGCCTCCTTTAACTACGGCATTAGCCCAGGCGGTGTTACGCACCGAGGAGAGCAGGAGGCTGATGGTCTGTTCGGCTGCGGAAATAGTATTGCTATCCGGAGTATTGGCTACAATGACTCCGTAACGGGTGCAGACCTCCACATTGATATTGTCAATGCCGTTTCCCGCCCGGCCTACAACTTTCAGGCGAGTGCCCCGGCTTATCAGTTCTTCATCCACTTTGGTGACACTGCGGACAATCAGGGCATCGTATTGTTCTATGATATTTAACAGTTCCTCCCGGGAAATGCCATCCCGGTAATCTACCTCAAGTTCGGTTTTTAATAGCGCTATTCCCTCATCGGCTATTCTTTCTGTAACAATAACCCGCTTTTTTTCCATTTTCTATTCCCCTTTCTACGCGTTTTTGTGGGTTTGTAAAAGTATCTCCTGGGCTTTTTTAACCCCGGTACCGGTCTTTAACTCAAAACCCAGCTTTACCAGAATAATCTCCAGAGCTGCCAGGACTGAAAGTAGGTCCAGTTCTCTTACATAGCCTAGATGCCCTATACGGAAAATGACATCGTCCAGTCGCTGCTGGCCCCCGGCCATTACAATATTGAATTCTTCCTTCATAGCCTGGCGTATGCGGTTGGCCCCCAGTTCGGGTGGAGCAATAACCGAGGTTAGTGCCGGAGAGGCGTTTTCATCTGCTGCCAGCAACTTGAGTCCCATTTCTTTTACGGCTTCCCGCACCATATGGCGGTAGTTCATATGCCGGGTAATTATATTTTCCAGACCCTCTTCCTGCATTATGTGCAGGGCCTCCTGCAAGCCATAATACAGGGACACTGGTGGCGTAAAAGGAGTTTGCCCTTTTTCCAGGAAATTAAGTCCCTTGCCCACATCCCAGTAATATTTGTGATTCCGGCTTTGCGTGTAAACTTGCAGCGCTTTATCGTTAAATGCCATAAAAGATAGTCCCGGTGGAATCATAAACGCCTTCTGGGAACCGCTTACTACTACATCCAAATTCCACTTATCCATATATAAATCGGCTGCAGCCAGACTGCTGACAGCATCAATCAGGAAAAGGGCGGGATGGTCACCTGCTGCCTGGCGGATGCTTTTTATATCATTGCATACGCCGGTAGAAGTCTCGTTATGGGTAATTAGTACAGCCTTTATTTCATGATTAACGTCTGCGCCTAGCTTTTCTTTAATTATTTCCGGGTCAGCCGCCTGTCCCCAGGGAAAATCAATTTTTTCCACCAGGGCTCCAAACTCGGCCGCTATTGAGGTAAAACGGTCGCCAAACACACCTATGGAGATGGCCAATACCCGGTCTCCCGGGGATATGAAGTTTACCACCGCCGCTTCCAATGCTCCGGTTCCTGATGCCGGATAAATTAATACATTATGCCGAGTACGATAAATTTGTTTTACCCCTTCATTTACTTCACCCAGTATTTGTTTAAACTCGGGTCCCCGGTGATTAATCACCGGTTTGGTCATTGCCCGCACTACTCTTTCCGGTACGGGGGTGGGGCCGGGAAGCAGCAAAAACTGTTCGCCCACAATCATCTGCTTAGAAACCCTCCTTAAAT
>JAQUGU010000105.1:1796-6085 GCA_028683995.1 Syntrophomonadaceae bacterium
AAAAAACCCCTCGCCCATTAAGGGACGAGAGGTTATTCCCGCGTTGCCACCCTACTTGATGTTAAGATAACACCCAGCTTGGAGGTTATATCGGTACCACCGGTACTGCTTTCACAGCCTGCATCCAGGGTGGATTCAAAATTGGGCTGCACTGGTTTACACCTTCCACCAGTTCTCTTGGCCAGCCGAATATTTTTACTAATCCCTTTCATCACATTAAAATATCTATTTAAAAGATTGGCTATCATTATATTACATAAACCGCGCTTTGGCAAGGGCACAAACCGGCCATGCCCGAAGGGCGCACCTTACCAGCCCCGCTCCTGCATTCTCTCCTCCGGTCTAATGGCGCTAATATCAATTCCTACCATGGCCTCGCCCAGGTCTTTGGAAACTTCGGCCAGGACAGCGGGGTCATTATAATGGGTAGCGGCTGCTACAATAGCCCGGGCTCGCTTCATGGGGTCACCGGATTTGAATATCCCGGATCCGACGAATATGCCATCACAGCCTAACTGCATCATCAACGCGGCATCGGCTGGAGTAGCTATACCCCCGGCAGCAAAATTAATTACCGGCAACCTTTGCAACTGAGCCGTTTCCACTACCAGTTCATAGGGAGCCTGTAACTCTTTGGCCGCAGCCATCAATTCTTCCGGAGGCAGGTTGCTAACCCACCTGATTTCATCCATCACCTGGCGAATATGCCGTACCGCTTCTACAACGTTACCGGTTCCGGCCTCACCCTTGGTTCTAATCATATCTGCTCCTTCGCCCATACGGCGCAGTGCTTCTCCCAGATTACGGGCCCCGCAGACGAAAGGTACTTTAAACCCCTTCTTGTTAACGTGATGTTTCTCATCTGCCGGAGTCAATACTTCGCTTTCATCTATATAATCAATTCCCAGGGTCTCCAAGATCTGAGCCTCAACAAAATGCCCAATGCGACATTTGGCCATTACCGGTATGGAAACTGCATCCATTATCCGTAAAATAACGCTGGGATCTGCCATCCGGGCAATTCCCCCGGTAGCGCGAATATCAGCCGGAACTCTTTCCAGAGCCATGACCGCGCCTGCTCCAGCCTCTTCAGCTATTCTGGCCTGTTCCGGTGTAGTTACATCCATTATTACTCTACCTATTAGTTTTTGAGCCACACTACCCGATCTCACTTTAACACTATCCTGTTCTGCCATTCTAAAACACCTCCACTGAACTTAAGGCCTAACATTGTTATATTATCTAACATTATTAATCTTTCTAAACTAACCCGTCAATATTTGCTAAGCACCCTACCCTGTCGGACAAACCGCAACCACGCCTGAGAATACAAGGGTTAATTAGGCAATAAGTCCAATAAGTCCGGTGCCTGTCCCCCTATTCTTCTTTTTCCACTTTAAAGCGAGCCATACTCACAATCTGGTCATTTTCCGGAAGGCGCATTAGTAATACTCCCCGGGAATAACGCTTCTGGCGGGATATGTCCCCTGCCTCCAGGCGAATAGCCTGTCCTTCTCCGGTTAAAAGCAACAGTTCCTCGTCTTCGCTGACTATCTGGCAAGCCACTAGTTTGCCGTTTTTCTTAGTAATCTCTATAGCTTTTAATCCTTTACCGCCTCGATTCTGTTCCCGGTATTCGTTGGTCGAGGTTCTCTTGCCATATCCGTTCTCGGTTACCAGTAAGGCATCAGCATCTTCCCGGTATTTGTCTATGCCGATAACTACAGCTCCTTTGGACAGGCGAATAGCTCTTACCCCGGTAGCAGTTCTGCCCATGGCCCGGACCTGTTTCTCGTCAAACATTATGGCTAGCCCATAAGAACTGAAAACCATAATACGGTCGCCTTTTTCAACTCGTTTTACCCCCATTAATTCATCATCTTCCCGCAGGTTTACAGCAATCAGACCGGTTTTGCGAATGTTTTCAAAAGCAGATAGCGCTACCTTTTTAATAATCCCTTTACGGGTTACCATTATCAGATGGCGGCGGGGGTCCAGATAACGAGCAGCTACCATGGTGGTTACTCTTTCTTCCGGCCTTAATTCCAGGAAATTAATTAAGGGCATACCTTTGGCCTGCCGGGACGATTCTGGCAGGCGATAGGCTTTGCTGGAGAATACCCGCCCGGTATTGGTAAAGAACAGCACATTGGCCAGAACACTGGTTACAATTACACTGCTTACTACGTCCTCAGCCCGGGTAGCAGTGGAACTTATTCCTTTACCGCCCCGGCGCTGGGATTTGTAGGTGTCCAGCGGCTGCCTCTTAATATATCCCCGGTCACTCAGGGTTATCATGACCTCATGATCCTCTATCAAATCTTCAATATCATAATCGCTTAATTCCTGGCTGATTTCAGTCCTGCGCGGGTCAGCATATTTACGTTTAATCTCTTCCAAATCCTGTTTAATTATGCCCTGTATTCGCTCCGGGCGGGCCAAAATATCTTCAAAATCGGCAATGCGATCCAGCAATTCTCCGTGTTCGTCTTCCAGTTTGTTACGCTCCAGTCCGGTTAGTTGGGCCAGGCGCATATCCAGTATGGCATTGGCCTGAATCTCGCTCAATTGAAACCGGGCTATTAATCCTTGCCGGGCTTCTTCCCGGTCTTTGCTGTTGCGGATCAAGTCAATCACTTCATCCAGGTGGTCCAGAGCCTTGAGCAATCCTTCTACTATATGCAGACGGTCCCGGGCTACTTTCAGGTCAAACCGGGTACGCCGGGTAATAACCTCTTGACGATGTTCGATATAGTTTAGCATCATTTCTTTTAAACTTAATACCCGGGGTTGTCCATTTACCAGGGCCAACATGATGATGCCGAAGCTATCTTCCAGTTGGGTATGCCTGAATAGTTTGTTAACTACTATGTTTACATTAACATCTTTCCTGACCTCGATAACTACGCGGATACCCTGGCGATCAGATTCATCTCTCAGGTCAACAATGCCCTCTATTTTTTTATCACGAGCCAAATCCGCTATTTTCTCCACCAGCCGAGCTTTATTAACCTGATAGGGAAGTTCGGTAACAATAATGGCATTTCTGCCACCCTTTTTTTCTTCTATGTGGTAACGAGCTCGGGTTTTGAAACTGCCCCGACCCGTAGCATAAGCCTTTTTAATGCCATCTGTTCCCATGATTATACCGGCAGTGGGCAGATCCGGCCCGGGTATCTTTTCCATTAATTCTTCCAGGCTGACCTCGGGGTTGTCTATCAGCAGTTCCAGCCCTTCCACCACTTCTCCCAGGTTATGGGGTGGCATATTGGTAGCCATGCCTACGGCAATACCGGCAGAGCCATTTATTAGTAAATTGGGGATACGGGCGGGAAGAACCTGGGGTTCCTGCCGGCTATCATCATAGTTGGGACGCCAATCAACCGTATCCTTCTCGATATCCTGCAGCATTTCTCCGGCAATACGAGCCATACGGCTTTCCGTATAACGCATAGCCGCGGCTGAATCACCATCAATGGAGCCAAAGTTGCCATGGCCATCAATTAAAGGATAGCGCATGGAAAAATTTTGTGCCATTTTAACCATGGTTTCATATATGGCTGAATCCCCATGGGGATGATACTTTCCCATAACTTCTCCCACTATATTGGCCGATTTCTTATGGGCTTTTTCGTGGGTATTACCCTGGTCATAAAGGGCATAAAGTATACGCCGGTGTACTGGCTTAAGCCCATCTCTGACATCGGGAATGGCACGGGAAACGATAACACTCATGGAATACTCCAGGAATGATTTCTTTACTTCTTTTTCAATATCCATCTGAACTACGCGGTTAAATAAACTACCTTCTGACAAAAATTATCACCCCTCTTATATATCCAGGTTGGTCACATATATGGCGTTGGCCTGGATAAACTCCCTGCGGGGCTGGACATTATCGCCCATCAAATCAGAGAATACTTCATCGGCCTTAATGGCATCTTCTATGGTGACCTGTAAAACCGTGCGGTTGTCTGGATCCATGGTGGTTTCCCACAATTGTTGGGGATCCATTTCACCCAGACCTTTATAACGCTGGATGGTCCATTTCTTCTTAGACTCCTCGACAAAGCTGTTTAATTTCCCTTCGTCATGGAAATAGTGTATTTCATTACCTCGCTTTAACCCATACAGGGGAGGCTGGGCGATATAGACATATCCTTGTTCAACCAGTTCTCTCATGAAACGGTAAAAGAAGGTTAAGAGTAATACCCGAATATGAGACCCGTCTACATCGGCATCAGTCATAATGAACAGACGGTGGTAGCGGGCTTTTTTTAGGTCAAAAT
>JAQUGU010000106.1 GCA_028683995.1 Syntrophomonadaceae bacterium
TGGAAAAAGACCGGGGATTGAATTTTAGGAATTATCATTTTGAAGAACAATATGCAAAAGGCGGAATCGAATTCGATTATAAGCTTCGTTCCGGTCGCTGTACCACCTCTAATGCCAGATACTTGATGAACATGGTGGGGATTCATGTTTGAAGCATGAGAATCCGAAAGAAAGTTAATCGTTATTTTCCATGTCATTACCAGCCTGGTAGAACAGGATTCCTCTATGTTTATTAAAACTGGTTGAGCGCAATCAGAACCGGATCCCATACCGGGCTGAATGGCGGAGAATAGGCTAGATCCATATCTATCAAATCTTCAACCGTAGTTCCTACTGTAATCGCAGTGGCCAACATATCAATGCGCATGGCTGCTCCGGCAAAACCTACTATCTGGGCACCGATGAGGCGATTATTGCTTTGGTTAACAATAAGCTTAAGATGAATCTCGCCGGAGACAGGACAGTAATGGGCAGCAGTTCTTGATTTTATTCTTCTGGAGATATAATTAATACCTAACGCCTGACATTCGCTCTCACAAAGACCGGTACGGGAAATTTCCATTTCCATAACCCTTGCTATACCAGTACTAAGTACGCCGCTAAAGGATGCGTTTCCGCCGGCGGCATTTTCGCCAGCTACTCTTCCTTGCTTATTGGCGGTGGTACCCATAGGAATATAGACTTCCTTTCCGGATATTAAATGGCTGGTGGTTGCACAATCGCCGGCTGCATAAATTCGATCTTTATTAGTTTCCATTTTGGAATTTACTCGAATGGCATTGTTTATACCTGGTTCTATTCCAGCTGCTGCGGCAATTTCTGAATTAGGCTGAACGCCAATGGATAGCAGTACAAAGTCAGCAGCAATTTCGCCTTTGTCAGTAGATAATCCACTAACCGATTTATTACCCATAAAGCCGGTAATAGTTTCTCCGGTACGTATTTCCACACCCCTGGATTGCAGGTATTGAGTAAGTATTTGGGCCATATCTGCATCCATATTGGGAATAATATGAGGTGCTTTCTCAATTAGAGTAACCTGACAGCCGTGTTCCACAAGGTTTTCTACCATTTCCAGGCCAATGTAGCCTGCACCAATTACAGCTGCCTTTTGGGGGCGGTGTTGGAAGAGATATTCTTTGATTTTCAGGCTATCGTGTATGGTTCGTAAGGTGAAAATGCCATCCAACTCGACTCTTTCCAATGGAGGAACAAAAGGACGTGCACCGGTGGCTATTACCAGGCGGTCATAATTATCTTCAAAAGTAAGCTGGTTTTGTAGATTCCGGATTATCACTTTTCCATTCTCCGGTTTAATTTCTTCCACCCGCATCAAGGTTTTCACACTGATATTCTGGGCAGCAAAATCTGCTACCGATCTGGCCAGCAGATTTTCTCGGGACGCTATTTTTCCACCTATAAAATATGGTAACCCGCATCCGGCATAGGATATGTATTCGTCATCAGTATATACTGTGATATCCAAATCTGGATTAACCCGTCGCGCTTTAGCAGCAGCACTAGTTCCTGCAGCTACCCCACCAATAATCACCAGTTTCTCAGACATTTGCACCACTCCTTTTAAAGATTTAGCATGCTGAAAGTACCCCCGGAAAAGGAAGCTCATTTACGATAACATTACCCAGGCCAAAGCCTCCGGTAGAAATCAGGTAAAATTTTTATTCGAGTAGGGTGTTGAGGGAGCAAAGCAAGAGAGGGAGCATTTTTCTTATAACAACCTTTTATATTGGCGCTTGTTGTATAAAATGCGGCGAATCTGTACCGTATCACCCTTTACCACAAAAAACACCAAATAGTTTTCTACAATCAGATAACGGTATCCTTTTGCTTTCAATGCGATATCTCGTACAAAGGGACACCGTTCCGGTATTTCCACAAGGCTACCGATTTTTTCTACCAGCAGGTCGTAGTATCTAATCGCCGCTTGCGGTGACAGTGTATTCAAGTAGCTGACAATATCATTCAAGTCCATTTGGGCAGCAGGATATATCTTAACCTTATACTTGTCCATGTACGCTATTCCTCAACCGTCTTGCATACTCAAAAAAGTCCTCACCTTCTGCACCGTTTGCTATTTCTTCCTCCGCTTCGGCCAGCTTTACATACAGGTTTATGAGTCCTTGCTGACGCTCATAAGTTTCAACACTCATCACAACCATATCACCAACACCGTTTTTTGTTATAAAAACTGGCTCTTTGGTATTATGGCAAAGCTCTGAAATTTCATTGGTGTTATTTCTTAAATCAGAAATTGGCCTGATGTTTGGCATCACTAAAATCTCCCTTATATCAATATTTGCATTCATATTTTATCATAATTTTGAGAGCATGGTCAAAAAACAAACACAACCACAGGGAACAGCCGACTATGTCCTTATGACTTGTCCCGACTTATCCGCCGGAGTACGTCTGCCAGTCTCTGGTTTCGTATATAACCGCCGTCATTTCCCTGGCTAAAAGCACGTTTGGCCCGGGCATCAAACTCGGCAATCCAATCTCTTCGGCCCTCTGAATCTGCAGGGACTATATTTAAATCGGCCACTACATCTGGATGGTCTTTCCTTAAATCGTCCGCTGCTCTTTTCCAATCAAAAGTCATTATGGCCATATCACCAAATGATATCTGTCCAGCAGAATATAGTTTATGTGCTATTTCACATAATTCATCGAAGGTGGCATGGCGAATGTCATATTTACTGCCCAGTTCCGCCCAAATGTCTTTAGATGCATCTTTTGACGCAGTACCAGAATTATCCACCGTAAAAACGGTGGAGTCTGATTTGCTTTGAACTCTGTTCTGCGTGATTGGATAGGCATTGGGTTGATAATTACTTGCATTTACCTGCAAAATGTGCACCTCCTTAAAAATATCTTCTTGACATATTATCGTTTAATTGGTAAAAATTCTTTTACTATACCAGCTAAGTATTGGCTGTCCAAATTAGTAGTCCTTATGTAATTTAATCGTGAAACGCGTTTTACTATTCAGGCAACTAAGGCTGATAAATAAACCAGTAAGCCGGGTTGGCACTGCTAGTGGCGATTAATAGAAGAAAAACTGAGACAATACTTAATTTTACAAAACTCAACAGAATTTATAGGGACGGTTCGCAAAGTAGAGTATTTTTATTACAACAACCATTTATATTAGCGCTTTTGGGAAAAAGAGACTATTATTTTTGTAAGGCAGTTGGAAAAGGGGGTCATATATGCGACCAATTCTAAATGTGGAAAACCTAAAAGCAGGTTATACGAAGGCGACTGTCGTCATCAAGGATATTAGCTTTACAGTCGGTGAAGGGGAACTGGTGGGATTAATCGGTGCCAATGGTGCCGGCAAGTCAACGCTGATAAAAGCCCTGCAGGGGTTAATAACCGGGACGCAAGGCCGGGTTGTGTTGCCCGAACAATATACGTATATACCGGAAACGCCCGCTTTATATGAAGAGCTGACGATGTGGGAGCACATGGAGATCGTAGCTATGTCCAGAGGGTTAGACCGAAGGGAGTTTGAAAGAAAGGCTGATAAACTCTTAAAGCAATTTCAAATGGAGCAGGTTAAACACCATTTCCCCGGAGGTTTTTCCAAAGGCATGCGCCAGAAGATTATGATTATCTGTGCTATACTGGCGCGGCCATCGTTATACTTGATTGATGAACCTTTTAATGGTCTGGATGCCCTGGCTATACAAGAGCTCCTGGAATTGTTCGAGCAGGAAAAGCAACGTGGTGCTTCGATGCTCCTCAGTACCCATGTTTTAGAAACGGCCCAGCGTATCTGTGACCGGTTTATTATTCTTGATAAGGGTGAAATAATTGTCACCGGTACGCTATTGGAATTGCAAAATAAAGCCCGCTGTGCCGAGGAAGACTTGTTTGAGATTTTTCTCCGATTAACGAGAGGTAAAAACGGATGAGACGAAACCTAACTCTTTTTTTATGGCAAAAACGTATGTCGGCCCGTTTAGGACGAGTAAGTGATGCCTTAAAATTAATCGTTGATTTCTGGGTTGCCTTGTATATTATTGTTCCTTTATCCGTACTTGTATTCTGCACATACCGGGAATGGCTAATTACTCTACCTTCCTGGTTTATGCCGGAGTATGAATTACTTTTGATACTTCTGCTGGCCTGGGTAACCGTTAAAGGAAATGTCCGCACTTATCTTGTTCAGGCAGATTTAGCTCACCTTTTTTACCACCCCAAAGAATTTAATCTCCTGGCCGGTTTAGGGATTATAACCAGTTTTATCCTTAACAGTATACGGGTAGCGGCTGTTGTGTTTGCATTCTATCCCATATTCCTGCACCTGGAAGGTGTATCCTGGAACCTGTGGTTATACATCGGGCTGTGGATTCTCTTATTAAGAATGTTGGTACTGGGAACAAAGTTTTTTATCCAGCAAAGATTCTCAAAGTATATTAAATGGTTTTTTGATCCACTGTTTTTAATCGCCTATATTACCGCATGGCAGATGCTCGTGAGGCCCTACATCTATACAGCTCAGGGATTATACTTAATTATAATGATCAAGATTTTATTATTGATGTTAGTCCTGGTGGTTGCACTGAAATACTTATTCCCGGTTAAGGATTGGGAAGAGGTGGTCAATTCGGAGGCATTCTATGATAGTACTTTAATGGGAAGCTTGCTTGGGTATGCGGGGCAGCCCGCACGCAAAAGAAACGGGTATTCCTTTTGGTCACAGAGGCGAGTGGCAATACCGTTTAAAACGGCTTATACGCACATATATTTTTATGTCAAATATCTTATGCGTAATGGAAGTTTACAAATGCTCTACTTACAGTTTTTTGCGATGGGAGCTCTGGTAGTGCTGTTTCCCTTACCTGATGGGGTAAGATTAGGTTTCCTGATAGCTATTATTTTAATGTTGGGATTTTTACTCAGGAGAATAATTTATGAAAATGAAGAAAAGTTTAAGGCTTTTCTCGGTACATTTCCAGCGGGCAGTTATAAAAAAGGAGAACTAATGCTCTATAATAGTATATTGCCAACAATTTGTGTTTTACCTCTACTGGCAGGACTGGCAGGCAATACAGGTTGGATAGAAGTAATCGGGGGAATAGTGCTTCTGGCTATCTTCGCTTATGTCCTTTCGCGATTCTTAGTTCGTATTACTGGGTATTGGTGACAATTCCTATATTGCAACCGCTATTTAGATTTCCTTATGGGTGTAAATGCTAGCCGTAGGTCATTCCTTGTTGAACGGGATGATCGCCTCCCAAAAATGTTTCACGTTGTATTGGTATTGTGCGTACAACGAGATATAATAGAAAGAGAGGGCAAGGAGGTGAGTTTATGGCAAAGACAGCAAACATTAACATTCGCATTGACCCGGAGACTAAAGCGAGATCAGAACAGCTTTTTGCCAAGTTCGGCATTACCCTCACCGATGCTGTGAACATTTTCCTGCATCAGTCTTTGATGGTGGGTGGCCTGCCTTTTGAGATGAAACAGCCCGACTATAACAATAAAACAGAAGCAGCCATACAGGAAGCCAGGGACATTGCCAGCGGAAAAATCCCGGCGAAATCCTACGCTTCTGTTCGCGAACTGTTCGAGGAGCTGGATCGCGAATGCTGACATTAAAAACGACCGCACAATTCCGCAAAGACTATAAACTGTTGAAAAAGCGCGGGTATAACCTGGATTTGCTGGAAGAAGTCTTGCAAGCGCTTTTGGAAGAAAAGCCACTGGCCCGGAAACATCGCGACCATGCACTGGCGGGGAATTATACCGGCTTCCGGGAGTGCCATATACTTCCGGATTGGCTGTTAATCTATCAGATCGACAGCGGGATGCTCCTTCTGGTAGCCTCCCGGACCGGGACACACGCAGATCTGTTCAAGAAGTAGTAGCGGAGGACATATTTCACCTCGTTATACCTTATCGGCAAGAAAAAAAGGACTCTTTCTGACTAACAGACAATTCAGTATCATCAATACAATAACCGACAGGTATTCTGCAGCTAAGAATTTTTCG
>JAQUGU010000107.1:0-2760 GCA_028683995.1 Syntrophomonadaceae bacterium
GAGTTCTTTTCCGGATTTAGGGCCGCTGCAATAGAGGCTTTGCCCGGATTGGAAATGGGACCGGGGGGAAGGCCGGGATGCCGGTAGGTGTTGTAGGGTGATTCTATTTCCAGGTCGGCATTGTTTAGTTTGGTCTTTTTCTGGTCGAAACAGTACAAAACCGTGGGACAGAGCTGCAGGTACATGCCATCCTGCAAGCGGTTATGAATAACCCCGGAGATGGTCTGGCGTTCATCATCGTGCATGGCCTCTTCTTCAATTAATGAAGCCCTGATTATAGTTTCGTAAACATCCATGTTTTTGGCCTGGGCCTGATCGGCAAAGTCATTTTCCCACACCTGGGCAAAATTCTGCAGCATCATATTTATGATTTCCTGGCTGGTGGTGCCTTCTTCTATATAGTAGGTGTCGGGGAAAAGAAACCCCTCGAGCCTATATTTGCTGTTTGCAGGGACGTTTTTTAAAAAATCATAAGGATACTCTGCTTTTATGGCTTCCTGCCAGGATTCTTCACTGCATACCCGTTTTTCCACCAGCATAGCACCAATTTCCTTGACGCAATATCCTTCTGGTATGGTAACTTTAATTTTTACTACCTTACCTTCGGCAATACTGTGGGCAATTTCTGCCAGGGGCTGGCTGCGGTTAAAAGTGTAATGCCCCGGTTTCAGCCTGGTATCCAGCTTCTCTTTGCGACAGTAGGATAAAAAAGTTTTCTGGTTGCGAATAACCCCGTTTTCTTCCAGAATCAAGGCTACCTGGCGAGCAGTGACATCAGCAGATATATAGATGTCTACCGGAGTCTTGTTATTCGGATCTACGGGCAGGTATTGCTGATTCGAGGATTTTATGCCCATGAATGTTAGTACAGTTAATAGAATAAATAATACTGCCAGCAAACCGGTTTTGTTTTTAGGGGGTTTATTTAGCTTAATTTCCATCATATCCTCTTTTACCGGGAATAATAAAATACGGAATTCTTATTACTTAGAGTAAGGGGTAAGGGATCTTCGCACCTTACTTCTTACTCCTCACTTCTCCATGTTTGCACGGGCCGGGACAATGGGGACAGGACCGCTATCAGCCCTGCGGGCTTCAGACGGCTCAGTCCCCATTGCCCCTTCTCGCTCCTCGCTTCTCCGTGTTTGTACGGGCCGGGACAACGGGGACAGGACCGCTATCAGCCCTGCGGGCTTCAGACGGCTCAGTCCCCATTGTCCCTACTCACTACTCACTCAAAGTACTATCCGGTGGGACACGGGACCTGTCCCCTTGTCCCTTTTGCCCTTCTATGCCCACTTCGTTATTGGCAGTATCTTCCCCTTCAATTTGTTCCGGGTTGGTAGTGGGGTCGGGTTCAAGCGCCGGGACCTCCTGGACGGGGTCCGGTTGTTTAACCGGTACTCCCACATAGACCAAACGGTTTAGCGGTCTATATTGATCCCGGGCCAGTTGTTCCTGCCGGGCTACGCTGCCGTCGTTATTATAAAAGGTGCGGAATGATCTTACCACATATCCCGGGCCACCCGTTTGTTCAACCTTGGTAGTACCGGGTTTCAAATCATTTTTAGTTTCTCTGATTTCTTTAAAATCTATAACCTGATCTACTACATGGCTTACCTCTATCTTTTGTTTGTATTTTAGATTGCCATATATCTTCATGGTAACTTTACCGTTACCAGCATTTGACCATATGTAAATAGGCTCATCAAGGGTGTTTTGAAAGCGAAAGTCCTTCGACCCATGAACTACTGTGGCATCCTGCCCCAATGACACATAGGCTACTGCCAGGTTATGATTATGCCGCTCGACTATTTTCAGACCGGCTAATAAGCAAGCGTTATAAAGGGTGGTGGATACCTGGCATAACCCGCCTCCCAGCCCCGGTACAAATTTACCACCTACTATTATCAGGGCGTCCCGGTATCCCTTTGCATATGACAGTTGACCTACAGTTTGGTTAAATGAAAAAACCTCACCAGGCTTCAATACCACTCCGTTAAGAGTTCCGGTAGCCAGAACCACGTTATGCGATCGGTCTACCTGCTTGGGATTATACCAGGTAGTAAAGGTTGAAATTTCCCCCATGTTTTTTAATTCGTTCTCGCTTATGGGGGGGGTCTCTTCGTTAACTACCATCTCCACCAGCAGTTTATCTAACTGCACCCATTCTCCGGGGAGCGCTGCCAGGGTGGAAGGTACGTCAACCTTTACTCCCTTTTTCGAGGGTAATATTACCAGGCCCTTTACCGGGTCAATTTCCAGACCGGCGTTTACATAATCTGATTCCAAATTCTCTTTCCAAGCACTGCCCATACTATTTAGCTTATTCTCATCATATGTAATCTTAACCGGGTATTCTATATCTTTTGAGCCATCCATATTCAATATTTTGGCAATCAGGCTGCGTTTTTTCTCCTGTTCCCAAACACCAAGTATAATCTTGTTGGAGTCGAGGGGCTTAATTACTTCGCCTAACCTGGTATCATAGCGGTAATCCTGGTAATGGAAAGATAGCGGTGTATCAAATAGATAGTTTAATTCTGCATCCAGTAAATGTGCTGCACCCTCCTGGTCATAGCCGCTTACGCTTACTGAGGCAATTTGTACACCAGGTAAAAATTGGTCATATTTATAAAAGATTTGATAAAAGTATACTATCAAGGCAGCGCTAACACCCAGGAGAATAATAAGTATATAAGTTATCATCGATTTCCATTTGACCTGAATCAAAACCCCTACCCCCAAAAATATTACTTG
>JAQUGU010000107.1:2860-6024 GCA_028683995.1 Syntrophomonadaceae bacterium
TTACTTGTATTTCTAAATATATAGCAATAAAACTCCAGCCTTATTCATTTTATCGTATTGCCCTTAATTTGACGAATAAAAAAAGAGCCTTAAGCGGCCCTTTTGTCAAAAAACTATATTTCCAGGCTATCCTCTAGTTCTTGCCATGCTTCAAATACCATATCCAGCTCTTCATCGTCGTCGATATCGCTCATCAGTTCGTTACCCTCTTCATCATAGATCACCTTTAAAATTACTATTTCATCGTTCTCTTCTTCCTCGTGTTCCTCTTCTTCGGATAAGGGCATGAGTACCCGGTAGGTTTCACCCTCTATTTCCAGCTCAACCAGGAGCTGAAATTCATGCTCCCCTCCTTCATCATCGACCAGTACCATCATATAAAATTCATCGTCAAAAAGTTCTTCTTCGTTGCTCATTTTTACACCTCTTTCCATAAACTAAAGCTATTCTAATGTTTGTCCCTGCCATTGTCAAACTCGTTTGGAAGCGGAATCCTGATAGTCCAGGTAAGCCTGGAGAATGTGCACTGCGGCCATTTTATCTATGACCTGCTTGCGGCGGCGGCGGGATAAATCGGCCTCGATTAATACCCTTTCAGCGCTTTTGGTACTAAGGCGTTCATCCCAGTAGGCTACTTCAATGGCCAGGGCGGTTTCTAATGACCGGGCAAATTCCTGCACCTCCAGAACCTTGGGGCCAATACTGCCATCCATGTTAAGGGGCAAACCCACCACTATTTTTTCCACCTCATAGTCCTGGCAGAGCTGACCAATGTTTTTCACATCGGCTTCCAAAACGCTTCTCTGCAAAACCGAGTGCCCCTGAGCAGTCCAACCCATAGGGTCGCTGATGGCAATGCCGATTCTCTTTTCACCTACATCTAAACCCATTATTCTCATAAAATTATCTCCTTAAACAGGTAAAAACAACCCCATGCAGGGCATGGGGCTTAAGTACTTATCCTTGCAGGTAGTTCTTTAAAAGTATTTCCAGGATTTCATCTCGGTCTACCTTGCAAATTGTGTTACGGGCATTATTATAACTGGTTATGTATGCGGGATCCCCGGAGATCATGTATCCTACCAACTGGTTGATGGGATTGTAGCCTTTTTCCTCCAGGGCTGCATAAACCTCTTCTAAAACAGCCTTTACCTTGCTGGTGTCATCACGTTCCTTCTCAAAACTAACCGTATTACCAAACTGAGGCATGTGAGCACCTCCCTATTAGGAATTTAAAATTGACCCCGCTATACCCAGAAAGCAACAGCCTTGATGTGCTTCCTCCCGCGGGCAGGTAACCTGTAGGCCGAACATATGGGTTCGCCTGGGTAAACAGCTTTATAAGTCACTGGGTTTGTGATCGGCCGGGCAGACACATACGTCTGCCCCTACAACCTTCCCTCAGGTTACTCTACTTATGATATTACTAGTTTTTGGGCATTATGAAAAGCTTTTTTCTATCATCTGACGGGCGGCAGCCAGAGCTTCCTCTATTTTACTGGCATCCCGGGCTCCGGCCTGGGCCATGTCGGGGCGTCCTCCGCCCCCGCCACCGGCGGCCTTGGCGGCTGCGCCGACTATTTTACCGGCGTGAAAGCCTTTGGCGGTAAGGTCCTTGCTGACAAAACAGACCAGGGCAACCTTGTCTTCTATTACCGACGCCAGCATCACCACCGAGGTTCCCAGTTTATCCCGCAGCATTTCCCCGTTCTGGCGCAAGGAGTTGGCATCGACACCTTCCACCATCTCAATCAAAACCTGAACTTCATTAATTTGATAGGCTTTTTCCAGTAAATTGCCGCTGGCAGCACGGGATAAACGGCCTTTGAGGTGCTCTATTTCCTTATCTTTTTCTTTTAAACTGCGGCTCAGACTTTCCACTTTATGACTCAGGTCGCCAGGAGATGTTTTCAGAGCAGCAGCTATAGATTTCAGCTCAGTCTCAGCCTGGTTTAGATAAGCCAGGGCATAACTGCTGGTTAGAGCTTCAATCCTGCGCAGGCCAGACCCTATACTGCCTTCGCTGGTTATCTTAAATAATCCTATTTGACCGGTGTTTTTAACATGGGTACCCCCGCACAGTTCCTGGCTAAAATCCTGTACCTGTACCACCCGTACCTCATCCCCATATTTCTCGCCAAAAAGGGCAATAGCCCCCATTTCTCTGGCCTGGGTGATATCGGTTACGGTAGTATTAACCTGGTACATACTCCAGATAGCCTGGTTTACTATGTTTTCTATGGCTATTAATTGGGCCTCATCCAGTGCAGCCAAATGTGAAAAGTCAAAGCGTAAACGTGAAGGCTCGACCAGTGAGCCTTTTTGCTGGGCATGTTCACCCAGCACCTGACGCAGGGCCCGGTGTAACAGGTGGGTAGCCGTATGATTGCGGGCGGTGGCTGTTCTCTGCTCCTGGTTTACTTCCAGCTGCAGTTTTTCACCCACCTTGAAACTCCCCTCCAGAATACCCCGATGGATAATCCAGTAAGATAACTTTTGCACATCCGTAACCTGCATCTTACCGGATTTTCCGGTTATAATGCCGCTGTCAGCTACCTGCCCCCCGCTTTCGGCATAGAAGGGAGTGCTGGCAGTAACCAGCAGTACTTCTTTGTTAGTGACACTTTTATGTAGTTTCCCGTCCTGAATTATGGCCTGCAACGCGGAAGTATCTTTTAGTTTTTCATAACCGCTAAAATCCGAAGGTTTTATATCATTTAATAATTCGGCGATTACAATGTCACGGGCAAAAGCATTTTCACCCTTACCTGCCTCGCGGGCACGTTGGCGCTGTTCTTCCATCATCCGGTTAAAGCCATCTTTGTTTACCGTAAATCCCTTTTCCTCAGCCACATCTTCAGTCAAATCCAGGGGAAACCCGTAGGTATCGTATAGCATAAAAGCTTCTTCCCCGCCTATTTCAGTTTTTCCCTGCTCTTGGACCTGGGCCAGAATATCTTCTACCTTTTTTAAACCTTCATTAAGGGTGAGCAGGAACCGTTCTTCTTCCATTTTAATTACTTCTTTTATAAAGTCTGATTTTTCCATCAGTTCCGGATAGGCTTTGCCCATTATGGAGCAAACTACATCCACGTTTTTATATAGAAAAGCTTCATTAATTCCCAGCAGGCGTCCGAAGCGCAAGGCCCGCCGAAGTATACGGC
>JAQUGU010000108.1 GCA_028683995.1 Syntrophomonadaceae bacterium
ATAAAACCGACCAGTCCGGCACTCCCTATATAGATATGCGCTATCCGGATGGTATTAACTTCTTTGATTTGCCGCCTGATCCAGACAGTTATGACAACTGGGCAAAATTTATGCGGGTCAGTCAGGATATAGAAAATGATCCCAAAAACATTGCTGCTGCCAGCCATCGTACCTGGGATGATGAAGGCAATAAGATTAATTTTGGGGACGGGAATAATGCCCTTAAAGTTGCCCAGTTAAAACATGACTTGAATAATGTTATTTATGACCTGAAAACAGATGGCATCAGTATAGATATCAGTTCCACCGAGGCTTTGGAATTTTTAATTGATGCCGGTAGTGGTATTAAGCGCATTCAGGTACCAGCTCCCCGGACTTTTGCTGATATGCGTAAGCTGGCCGATGCTATTCAGGAGAAATTGGACAAAGAGGAAATGGATGTCAAGGTAAGGCTGGATGGGGACGAAATTTTCTTTCACTCCACTTCGGTACGCAGTTTGGAGGTCATTAACCCTGACTCGGGTATTGAAGATATTAAAAGTAACGGGTTGCAGAACGGTGAATATCGAATTGATACTATAGTTGATCAACCCGGACAGCGTAATGCCAGGCTCAGCCTGTTGCAAAGCTATAATCGGGGAAGCGCCACCAACATTCTCGGAGCAGGGACTATCGGTAATCTAAGTGGAGCAGATACCATTAGTATCAATTCTTCCATAGAGCTAACCGTTGCCGATGTAGATATTTCCAGTGGAGTTGTAACCTATTCTTACATAGCCCATGAGTATAGCCGGGATGGAGTTTACGAACGGCGTTCAGGTACGGTAAGTATTGCTTATGGAGGACCTGATGCGCAACTGCTGGCCATTGGCTCTTTGAGATTTGAGCTTAATGGGCTCAAGTTGAAAGAAGCTCGGGATGTTGCTGAACTAAGGATAGGAGATAAAGGAATACTAAACCTGACGGCAGCCACCACGGACACAGATACGTTCCAGCAGCTAGATATTAAATATGACTATAACTCCCCGGAAGCAGACAGTCGCACTCACCGTTTCATGTTTAATGAAGGGGTACTGGATGGTCTTAATGCGACTGCATTAAAACTGGATGAGAACAAACTACATTTTTTTACCCTTAATAATAATCCATTGAGCCAATATTATGGCAGAAGTTATGATGGAAACATTGAATTAACTACCGGCACTGTTTTAGCCGGCAACCCGCTGGCTACCAGCAGCCCGGCGGTACATTTTTCCTATTATCAAGAGCCGGTGGAAAATCTGGGCCTGGTACAACACGTTACTACTGATGATTACTGGCGTTCTATCGCTGCCGATACCGGAGTACAAAGCCAGGAGGCCCAGCGCATGGTAAAAAACCAGGAAACCCTCCTTAATGAATTGGAAAATAAACGCCAGTCAGTTTCCGGAGTTTCCCTGGATGAAGAAATGACCAATATGATTAGGTTCCAACACGCCTATAACGCCGCCGCCCGTTTCATAACCTCTATCGATGAAGCTCTGGAGGTAGTAATAAGCCGCATGGGCCTGGTGGGAAGATAGAATAATAGACACTGAAACCACTGAATTTTATGAATTACATACCCACAGGGCACACGGATGCTCCCGTTGGTCGCTATTAAGGTAGCTGAAATATTTAAAAAGAGTAACCACAAGATGCATAAATATCCACTTTGGTACCTATTAAGAATTTATAAACATAAAAAATAAGAATCAGTGCCCTTCATAATTTGTCTGTGTATAGTGTCTAAAAATACCCCGGAGGGATGAAAAATGAGAATAACTAATTTTATGCTGGTTAACGATCTGAGGCGAAATCTGAATAATAATCTGGAACGCATGGATGAATTTCAGCGCCAGCTTTCCACCGGAAGAACCATTAACAAACCCTCGGATAATCCGGCGGGAATAGTAAAATCATTGCGCTTGCGAACCACATTGGTAGAGGGCGCACAATACATGGATAACATAGGGGAAGCAGTAAACTTCATGCAGACTACGGATTCAGCCTGTAATGACATAAATGAAGTGCTGCAAAAAATCCGTGAATTAACTGTCAAAGCTGCAACCGGAACTAATGACACTGATTCCAACCAGGCTATCGCCAAACAGGTAGCCGAACTTAACAACCAGTTGATGATGATAGCCAACAGTACCTACGGCAGTAAGTACATTTTCAGTGGTACCAACGTAACCGAGGCCCCTTACCAGGATGGTGTTTGGGTAGGTAATAATGACTACCTTAACATGGAAGTGGGCGCAGGGATTAAGGTGCCGGTTAACCTTATGATGCAGGAGTATTTCATGGGGCGATTAAGAGACACCTATATCAACCCAAAAGCCTCATTTATAAACAAGGTAGAGGCGGAAAACCTGTGTGAAGGTGATTACCAGCTCAAAACCTCTACCGGACTGGGCTGTGAAGCCGGTATTAATCTGAAATCACCTAATAATGAAGGGATGTTCTTCTTTACTAATGATGATCCACCGCAAGCGGCTGCCATTAATGCCGGGAATGACCCTACAGCCCTGGCTGCCGATTCTATTTACAGCGGTGGCCTGACTATTACGGTAACTGCGGTTAATGAGCTTACCAATGAGCTTACCGTAAACGTTAGCGGCAAACTGGCTATAGGCGGTGGGCAATTTCAGGAGGTGCAGTTCAACGGTTTGACCATGAATATGGCAGCCGGTGATGGCGAGGCTATTTTGACTATCCCCAGTGACCCTGCTGCCAATCCTCCAACCGGAATAGCTGCTAGCATTCCTGGAGCCGAACCTCTGGTTATATGGAATAATAGCGGAAGAGCACTGGGTGGTATTGATGATATTAGTCCCCAGTTTGCCATGGGGGATAAACTTAATATTTCCTTAAACTCATCTCAGGCGGTAGCCCGGGAACAGCAGAGCTATCTTAGTTCCACCGCTAATAACGGGAGCTTTTTCTACCAGTCCAAGGATACCCCGGCCACCCTGGGAGCGGGTAAAGATGCAAATGCACTGGACAATGATTCTTCCTATAATGGCTCCTTACTTTTAGAGGTTAAAAGGATAATACCAGCTTCAGGAAACATTGGTCCCCGGTTTACCCTGAACGGGAGTAGTGATGCCAGTGGCGGGGTATTTACTCTGAACAAGCCCCTGTATCAAAAAGATAACAATGGGGTCCTGCAGTCGGTAAGTGATAACACAGATTTGACTTCCAGCTTTACTTATACTGGCACGGGATCGCTCGATGCGGCTATATATAACTACGACGAAGCTACTGGTATTGCGACTATTACCTTTACTACTACTCCCGGTACCCCGGAAGAGCCCGAGGCTAAAATTATGTGGAATAATGACTGGGATGCTGGTGCCAATGAGGGCCTAGGCGATACTGTCCCTGAATCCGGGAAGAACAAGGTTTACGACCAGTACGGCAATGAGTATACCCCGATAGAGGCCAATTGTGATGGAGTAACCTGGGATTATGAAGATAACTACAGCCCTGCCAGGGTTATAGTCGATATAAAAGGACATCTTTATACCAGTAATGGCAAATATAAATATGTAGAACTGGAAAACATGGAGTTGGATGATATGGAGGCTGCCCGCAACAAGGATATATTTACGATAAGTGCCTCAGATATAGGTGACCCTGATTTTACTGAAGACCTGGTTATTTGGAATAACGGAACCGATACTTTAGGGGGAATAAGCATCGTTACCCCGGAAATAGCAGTGGGTGATAAAACCGTTATATCCCTATCTGCAAGAGGTACTGGTGATGCTCAAAGTGTAGATGTTGGTTATACCTATAAAGACATAAAAGGCGAACAGACCGGGGCCGGTAACCATAACTTTGTTTTCGCCGCTGATACACTGGATAATAAGTTAAATGAATTTAAGTTTTTTACCATTGATGAAGAAACAGGCCTATCCTACGATGGTTCCGTTACTTTAGAAACCGGAGCTTTCCAGGCATCAGCTGATGGAGCGGTACGATTTGATTATGAAGCAGGCTTATTTGGTTATGTGGCGGATTTAACCAGAAGAATTGAGGTCGGTAAACTGCCTCAGGTAGGAAATGAACTGGCCGGTAATGACACTCGCATGAAGGAACTATTATTTTATCGTTCTACCATAGGCGCCCGCATTAACCGTTTGGAATTACAGCAAAGCCGCCTGGAATATACTCAGGAGTCTTTTACCGCATTGCTATCCAAGAACGAGGACGCCAATGAGGCCGAAGTCATACTTAACCTGAAACTGCAGGAAAACGTCTATCGCTCCTCCCTGGCCGCCGGCGCCCGTATAATAATGCCGTCCCTGATCGACTTCCTGCGGTAGGGGGGAACGATAGACACTGAAGGACACTGAATTTTATGAATTACACTGATTATAATTAAGTTGAAGGTATAAAAGTAGGGTTATTAATCAACTTTGGTGAACAGCTCATGGTTAAGAGAAAAGTATTTTAAAAAAATCAGCTACCCTAATAGCGACCGCAGGGAGCATCAGCGTGCCCTTTGGGTATGTTATTCATAGTTCTCAGTGTATTCAGTGTCTATAATATCCGCGAAATCCGCGTGAATTTAAGCAGGTGAGAGGTATGGACCTACGCATTACCCAGCAGCCGGCCTTGGTAGGACTGGATATCCATAAGCCGGCCATAAAACTTAATACCACGCTACCTTACCTGGATGTAAAAACTACGCCAGTTTCCCTGCAGATCGATAACCCTCCGGCCAAACTGGAGCTAGACTGGACCCAGTGCCGGGCTGATATGGGGCTGAAGAACCAGCGTATATTTTGCCAGGATACTGCGCAGTTGTCTTTAGCTCAGGGTTTGGAAGCTATAGGTACAATAGCTGCCGATGGGGATGCCCTGGGGCGTATCGAAGCCCCGACCAGTGTGGAGCAATTAGTAGCATCCCGCCTGCAGGCAGAGTCTGAAGTAGACTATAATGTAGCTTTAATGCCCGAGCACCCGCCTGAGGTAAATGTAGAAACTAATGGAGTTGAGGTTACCCTAGAACCGCAGGAGGTTAACTGTAACTTGCAGCGGGGAATATTCGAAAACAAAACCGCCTGGGCCAAAGTAGACATGTACCTCCTACAAAAACCTTCCATCAACGTGGAATGGGTAGGAAGCTACTACGACGCCATCGCGTAAGATAATTAACGCGGATTACGCAGATTAATTATAATTAATGCGGTTTTATATTATGAACTCAACTTTCTGAAATGTCATTGCTATGAAAACGTGCGTTTTTGTCATTGCGAGCGCAGCGCGGCAATCTATTCGATCAGTCCGCATGCTTTATAATATATTGTTTACCATTATAAAATCCGCGGAAACCCCTTAAATCCGCGAGATCCGCGTGAAGTTTAAAAAGGAGATGCCTTATGAAGCTTAATACCCCTTTGCTGGGAGAACTGGAATATCAAAAAGAAGATATCGTCACTTTCGCCGCCGGCCTGCCCGGTCTAGAAGGCGATAGAGAGTTTCTAATACTGGCTATGGAAGAGGGCAGCCCCCTCTACTACCTGCAGTCTCTGAACAATATCTCGGTCTGCCTTATACTGGCGCAGCCCTTCGTCTTCTTTCCGAACTACAGTATAGAAGTCGGGGAAGAGGAGCTTAAGAGTTTGGATTGCGAAACTGGGCGGGAGGATTTGGCTGTATATGTAGTCCTGACCATTCCCGAGGATTTCAAGCAGAGCACCGCCAACCTGCTGGCCCCGATAATTGTCAACAGCAAAAATAAAAAAGCCCTGCAGTTTATTACTCAAAATTCCGATTATAATACCAGGCACAATATTTTTCCTCCAGAGCAGTGCAAGGCCGCTGCCGTTCAGGAGGGTTAAATATGCTGGTACTGAGCCGTAAAAAGGGAGAGACCATAGTCATAGGAGATAACATAGAAATCAGCATTATAGAT
>JAQUGU010000109.1 GCA_028683995.1 Syntrophomonadaceae bacterium
GATTATGCCCAGCAGGTATTGGCGGAGTTGGAAAAACAGGATATCAGGGTAGACTGCGATTTTCGTAGTGAGAAGATTGGTTATAAGATAAGAGAAGGGCAGTTACAGAAGATACCTTACCTGATTATTCTGGGTGACAAGGAAGTAGAAGCTCAGACCATAGCTGTTCGTCACCGTAAACAGGGTGATCTCGGAGCCATGCCCCTGGATGAATTCAGCAGCAAAATCAAGCAAGAAATAGACGATAAAACGCTATAATTATACGTACCAAAAGGTATACGCAACCAAGCATGAAAATAGGTGTATTGGTTATACAAAGCCCGGTTGTGCTTTAACCTGTAGGGGCGAACCCATGTGTTCGCCCTGGGTTAGCAGTTTTCTACCTGGAGGGGTTAATACCCGAATTAGCGCTCGGCCGGGCAGACACATGGGTCTGCCCCTACACCTTACCCATGTAAAATTTCAGTGTTTTTCATAGTACTCAGTGTATTCAGTGTCTATTTATTCTAGTTGCCATACGCCCGAACATGTGGTATACTCCTTTTTGTATTAAGCAGAAACTTCGTTTTCTCACCTTACAACTAGAGTTCGTAAGGTATTTGGTCAGACACAGGCACATAAAAGGCTTTATAATTGTCTGCCATAAGCGAGTTTTTGCGAACTCGCTTTTTTAAATTTTTAGGAGGTGAACATCTTATCAGCAAGGATTGGAGGATTAACGAGGACATCCGGGTCAGGGAAGTTAGACTGGTAAGCGATGATGGGGAACAACTGGGTATAGTTGCTATCCGTGACGCTCTGGGAATAGCTCTGGAAAAAGGTCTTGACCTGGTGGAAGTAGCTCCTTCTGCCCAGCCTCCTGTATGCCGATTAATGGACTACGGGAAATACAAATTCGAACAGAACAAGCGGGAAAAAGAAGCCCGTAAAAAGCAGAAAATAATTTCCATAAAGGAAGTCAAGATGAGGCCCAACATAGAAGAACACGACTTTCAGGTTAAAGCTAAAAATGCACGAAAATTTTTATCCGGCGGGGATAAGGTGAAGCTGACCATTATGTTCAGGGGTAGGGAAATTACCCATCCTGATCTGGGGGAAAAGCTATCATTGAAGTTTGTCAAGGAACTGACGGACATATCCAGCGTGGAGAAGCTCCCCAAGGTTGAGGGAAGAAATATGGTAACATTTCTAATACCGAAACTGGAAAATGACAAGGACAAGAAGGAGGATGCCTAATGCCCAAGACCAAAACCCATCGGGGTGCAGCCAAAAGATTTAAAAAGACCGCTAGCGGTAAGATAAAAAGGTCAAAAGCCTATGCCAGTCACCTGCTGGGAGGTAAATCCCCCAAGAGAAAAAGGGGACTACGCAAGAGCGGATTGGTCAGTGAACAGGAAACTAAAAGAATTTCTAAATTAATTCCTTATTAGACGCAGGAGGTTTTGATAAATGCCGAGAGTAAAAGGTGGAGTAACTGCACATAGAAGACATAAAAAGGTTCTTAAGCTGGCCAAAGGCTATCGCGGAAGTAAATCCAAACTGTACCGGGTAGCTAACCAGCAGGTTATGAAATCAGGTAATTATGCCTATATTCACAGGCGCCTGAAAAAAAGAGATTTTCGCAAGCTCTGGATTGCCCGTATTAATGCCGCCGCCCGTGATAACGGAACTACTTACAGCCGTTTGGTACATGGGCTAAAGATAGCTGGTGTGGATATTAACCGTAAGATGCTGGCTGAACTGGCAGTTGTTGACCCTGGCGGTTTTACCGAACTGGCAGAGCTTTCCAAAAAATATCACAGTAAATAAGCACATTAGGGTAAAGAGTATGGCTAAAGGCCATACTTTTTTTACGATAAGGGTTCAATATTTTCAAAGCAGGGAGAATAGGCGTGAAGAAGATTACTTCCAAGGACAATCAGGTTATTAAGCAGGCCATAAGTTTGAAGAACAGGAAGTACCGGGCCCGGGAGCAGATGTTTTTGCTGGAGGGTAAAACTATGGTGAGCGAAGCCTTACAGAGTAAGCGCCCGCTTATAAGGGTGCTGGTAGATGAAACTCATATAGAAGAATACCAGGTTCTGTATGAGCAGTTTAGCTGGTTGCAGTGGTTGGAAATTGACTCTCGGCTGTTTAAGGCTATAGCTGATACCGAAACTCCCCAGGGTATAATAGCTATAGCTCCGATTCTCCGCCCTGGTTTTGAAGAATTGACGAGGCAAAATGCCAGCCTGATTCTATTGGATCAGATAGCCGACCCTGGTAATTTAGGAACTATTATCAGGACGGCCTGGGCTTTAAATATTGATGGGGTACTGCTCAGTAACGGCTGTACCGACCCGTTTAGCCCTAAAGCAGTCCGGGCCAGTATGGGAGGTATTCTTAATGTTCCGGTCTATACCTCAGTGGGGCCAGGGGAGATAGAGAACCTGAAAGCGGCGGGTTATCAGGTTATAGGTACTGCCCTTGACGCCTCCACTACTATTTTCGAAAACGATTACAGAAAACCCACTGTAATAGTGATTGGCAGTGAGGCTAGAGGAATCAGCCGGGAAATTAAATCTTGCTGTGATAATCTTTCCAGGATACCTATTAATACAGCGGTAGACTCTTTGAATGCAGCAGTGGCATGTGCTATAATTATGATGGAAGTAGGGAAACAGAGAAACAGCGTTTTATTGTCTTAGATTTCTTGCTATGATATAATTAGTCTCAGTTCGACCCGGGACTATGACTGAAGGGTGGAGCAGAATGGTAGATCAGGCTGAATATCTGTGGAATCTTTTTGAAACTTCTGGTTGCATTATATATTATCTTCTATATAAAATGTTGATTACTCATTAAATTAAAAAAGCTATGAACAGGACAATTAGCTTGTTCCTTAACCTTACAGGGAGGCTGTACCAGTGACTGAAAGTACGCCAGGTGAAAAGCAAGTGAATTCACCTGGGAGCAGTGGATTGAAATAGTAGTAGGTCTTACCGGTAGCCACCGTTACAGGCATTAAGTGAGCTGGTCCAGAAAAGGCACCAGTTAAAAAGGGTGGTACCGCGGAATGTACTTTCGTCCCTATGAGGGATGAAAGTTCTTTTTATTTTCTGGCAGGGAGGATTAAGGACGGTGCTTAACAAGTTAAAGGAAATTGCTAATAACTCTGAAAAATGGCTTTCTCAGGCAGGCAGCATAGATGAAATCAATGAGCTGAGAGTCAAAGTACTGGGTCGTAAAGGCGAGATAACCCAGGTCTTAAGAGGATTAAAGGATTTAAATGCGGAAGAGCGAGCCGGTGTAGGTAAGATTGCCAACGAGTTAAAAGAGAAACTGGAGGATATGATTAGCAGCAGAACCCAGGACATAAAAGGCCAGGAACTGGAACTGCAACTGGCCCGGGAAAGTGTGGATATCAGTCTGCCCGGTTTACCTCTGCAGCGTGGTGGTAAACACCCGCTGACCCTGATTAATGAAGAGATAAGGGACATATTCCTGACTATGGGTTTTTCGGTTGCTGAAGGCCCGGAAATTGAATCCGATTATTATAATTTTGAAGCCTTAAACATCCCCCGGGATCATCCGGCGCGGGAAATGCAAGACTCCTTTTATATAAGTGAGGATATATTATTACGCACCCATACCTCGCCGGTACAAGTGCGTACTATGGAAAAAATAGCGCCCCAAATACCGGTGAAGATAATTGTTCCCGGTAAGGTTTATCGCCGCGATGATGATGCCACTCATTCTCCTATGTTTACCCAGGTGGAAGGACTGGTAATTGATAAGAGGATAACCTTCGGTCACCTGAAAGGTACCTTAATGCTTTTTGCCCATAAGATTTTCGGTGAAGATGTAAAGGTACGTTATCGCCCCAGTTTCTTCCCTTTTACCGAACCCAGTGCGGAAATGGACATCTCCTGTGTAAACTGCAAAGGGGCCGGTTGCCGGGTATGCTCCCATACTGGATGGCTGGAGATACTGGGAGCAGGAATGGTTGATCCCCGGGTGTTGCAATACGGGGGCTATGATGGAGAACAAGTTACTGGCTTTGCCTTTGGCATGGGCGTGGAGAGAATAGCCATGCTAAAATACGGTATTAACGACCTGCGCCTGTTCTTTGATAATGATAAGCGCTTTTTACGGCAGTTTTAGGGGGTGAAATGATGGGTGTATCAATTAATTGGTTAAAGCAATATGTGGATTTCGACTGGAAACCGGAAGAATTAGCACACCGCCTTACCATGGCTGGTATCGCCATTGAAGGTGTAGATCAGGAAGACCATGATTTTATCCTGGATCTGGATCTGACTCCCAACCGGGGTGATTGCCTGGGCATGATTAACCTGGCCCGGGAGGTAGCTGCACTGAGTGGTTCCAGTATCCGGTTACCTGATATTGTTATTAAAGAAAGCCAGGAAAATATAAACCAGTACATCAAAGTGGAAATAGAAGACCCCGATCTTTGCCAGCGTTATGCCGCTCGCCTGGTAAAGAATGTAAAAATTCAAGAATCACCCGCATGGCTGCAGAAAGCTCTGATTCATTCGGGTATACGGCCGATTAATAATGTGGTGGACGTAACCAACTATGTAATGTTGGAATGCAACCAGCCCCTGCATGCCTTTGACTATAACCTTCTGGGTAATACTATCCTGGTACGTCGGGCCCGGGCGGGGGAAAAGTTTACTACTTTAGATGAAGTGGAAAGAACATTAGACCATGACATGCTGGTCATAACCGACGGCAGCAAACCAGTGGCCCTGGCCGGTATCATGGGTGGACTGGATAGCGAAATCCATGATGCCACCGTCAATGTATTACTGGAGTCAGCCTGGTTTTTAGGACCTAATATTCGTCGCACCTCGCGCAAAGTGGGGCTACGTAGCGAATCTTCCATACGTTTTGAAAAGGGAACCGATATAAACGGGGTGATATATGCGGTAAACCGTGCCGCTATGCTTATTCAGGAACTGGCCGGGGGTGAAGTGATAAAGGGTATCGAGGATGAATATCCTAATCCCAGAAAGGATTTACAGGTAACCCTGCGCCCGGAACGGGTTAACTACTTGCTGGGTTTGAACCTGAACCCGTCTGAGATTCGTGCCTATTTGGAGCAATTGCAATTTCCGGTCAAGGAACGGAAAGGCAGTTTTGTTGTTGATATCCCCAGTTACCGTCCCGATATTGAAATCGAGGTTGACCTGATTGAAGAAGTAGCCCGTCTTCATGGTTATGATAAAATCGAACCAGGCTTACCGGGGGGAGAGACTACTCCTGGTGGTTTAACCACTTTTCAAAAGTTTCGGGATGAAATTAAAAATATTATGTGCCAACACTTAAATGAAGTTATTAATTACAGCTTTATAAGCGAGGAAAATTTCCAGCGCTTATTATTACCGCAGGATAGCAACCTGCGTAATGTGGTTAGGATTGCCAACCCCCTGTCAGAGGAACAGGCGGTTATGCGCACCTTGCTGCTTCCTGGTTTGCTGCAAAATGTAAGTAATAACCTGGCTCGTAAAAATGAAAACCTGGGATTTTATGAGATGGGCGCAGTTTTTTCCCCGGCCGAATCAGGACTGCCGCTGGAGACAGTAAGACTGGGTGCTATCGTCTGTGGTCACAGTGATGTGAACTGGACCCGGCACCGGGTGGAAATGGATTTTTTCTACCTGAAAGGAATAGTGGAAAATTTGCTGTGGCGATTAGGTTTGGAAGATTGCGAGTTTGTAGTCGCAAAAGATTCTTCCTATCACCCGGGCAGATCGGCGGTGCTCAAATACTATGGTGATGAACTGGGAATAATCGGTGAACTCCATCCTCTGGTACTGCAAAATTACGATATTAAACAGCGCTGCTGCGCTTTGGAGCTGGATGTGGAGAAACTATTTGCCCATAAGCGTACCCGTTTAATGGTGGACCAAATAGCTCG
>JAQUGU010000110.1 GCA_028683995.1 Syntrophomonadaceae bacterium
CCCATCTTCAGAGCGGTGTTAGCATCAAAGAAATCTCCGGTAAAGACATACTGTTTAGCCTGGCAGATCGAGGCATTCCGGGGCATTCTCTGGGTTGCCCCGCCGCCGGGATAGATACCGAGATTGATTTCCGGCAGTCCCATGGTTGCATTATCGGCACATACGCGAATATCGGTTGCCAGTACGATTTCCAGTCCGCCACCCAGTGCCAGACCATTTATAGCAGCAATCGCGGGTTTGTGGTTATCTTCTATGGCGAATATTGCTCTGTGCACCTTGTCCAGAAAATCACGGGCTTCAAAGGCGTTGTATTTGGACACAGCTTTGATATCTGCTCCAGCGGCAAAAGCCCTGTCTCCGCCGGTATAAATCATGCAGCGAACTTCAGGATCTTCCTGGCATCCCACGGCGATTTCGTACAGTTCATCAAGGAATTGAGGATTAACCGCATTGAAAGCCTTGGGGCGATTAAATTTAATAATGGCAATACCCGGATCCTCAAAGCTCAGAAGCATTGTTTCATATTGTTTATCTCTGTAGGACATGACCTAACTCCCTTCCCTTACACCTTGTTTGCCTATTAAGCAAACTATTTTGCGCTGTAATCATACCAGCCTTTACCGGTCTTTCTTCCCAGCCAGCCGGCGCGAACCATTTGCTTAAGAGGTGGAGCGGGGCGATATTTGGGATCTCCGGTTTCTTCATAGAGAACGTTGCAGACTTCTAGCGCGATATCTACACCAACCATATCGCACAGGGCCAAGGGACCCATGGGCCAACCTGCCCCAAGCTTCATAGCCGTGTCGATGTCTTCTACGGATGCCAGACCTTCGTGATAAATGAAAGCAGCTTCGTTCATGCCCGGACTGAGTATTCTGTTTACAACAAATCCAGGACCTTCTTTAACCTTGATCGGTTTTTTGCCAATGGCCTTGGCCAGTTCCATAACGGTGTCGATAGTTTCCTGAGAGGTCTGCATACAAGGGATAACTTCTATCAGTTTCATAACCATTGCCGGGTTGAAGAAATGCATACCTATAACCTTTTCCGGTTTTTTGTAGATAGCAGCAATTTCAGTGATGCAAAGAGAAGATGTGTTGGTGGCCACGATAATATCGTCGGGAAGAACGGCGGCCAGTTTGCCATATACATCCTTCTTGACCGGCATGCTCTCAAAAACAGATTCAATTACGATATCAACGTCTTTGATATCTTCCAGGTTGGCAGTGCCAGTGATGTTACCAAGGATAAAATCTTTGGTGCCAGCGGGAGCTTTTCCCTTTTCTTCTGCCCCTGCTACGCCTTTGCCAATGCGAGCGATAGTTTTGTCAACGATTTCTTGTTTCAAATCGTAAAGAACGACTTTCTTGCCCGCGCCAGCTACTGCCCAGGCAATGCCCATTCCCATAGTACCTGCGCCTAATACAGCGATTTTATTGATATTCATTAAATTTTAACCTCCCCAATATCTTCTAATAATCCAGTGACCCATTATTCTTAGATTCTAATTCAACACCCCCCATAAAATAGTATGATTGAATAATGATGTACCATATTCATCTGCAAATGGTATGCCAAGTTGAATGAGTCCGGATAATTGCTTCCCCAGTAGACATATTTAGCTGTATAGGAGGATGTTAACGAAATATGCAAGAAGCGCATGAGAGTGGTTTGACAGAGGTATGAGAAAAACAGCTCGAAATATTTTTCAAAAACGAATCATTGTTAAATGTTCAAATTAAGAAAAAGATCATTGGACTGAAAACAAGATTTGCATAAACGGAGGTATTTATTGTTGATTCACAGAAGAAAAACGGCAGAGTTATGAGGATAGGAGAAAGCTTATTGAGGTTTTTTGCATAAACGGAGGGTTTTTGCATAAACGGAGGGTTTTATGTTTATTTATATTAATAATGGCTGATTAAAATTTCGTCTCCCCAATAATTTTAAAATCATTTCTGTACATACTTGTCTAACCTGCGATATAAGGCTGAAATATGGATGCCTAACATCTTGGCTGCCCGATTTTTATTTCCACCAGTTTTGGCCAGGGCCTCATTAATCATGTCCCTTTCTATTTTTTCTAAAGTATCAGGAAGAGTCGATTCTCCTAATTCCATTTGAATACTATCTCCCAAAGACGATTTAAAAAGAGATAAAAAATGAGTCATGTTTAAAAAGGTTTCCTGATTCATAAAAGCCAGGTTAACCGCTCTTTCTAACAAATTCTCTAATTCTCTTACGTTACCCGGCCATGCATAACTCTCTAATTGTTCCATAGCCTGGGGAGAAATACCGGTAATATTAGTTCCCAACTTTTTATTAATACGCTTAATCAGGTCGTTTACCAGCAACGGGAGATCGTCCATCCGGTTGCGTAAAGGTGGCAGATCCAACCTGACAACGTTTAGCCGGTAATAAAGATCTTCTCGAAACTGGCCCTCTGCAACCATTTCTTCTAAATCGCGGTTGGTTGCGGCGATAACCCGTACATCAATAGGAATGGGTTTGGTTCCCCCAATCCGCTCGATCACTTTTTCCTGTAAAACGCTGAGCAATTTAGTTTGCATAGTTAAAGGCATGTCCCCGATCTCATCCAGAAAGATAGTTCCTCCACTGGCCAGTTCAAATTTCCCTGGTTTTCCTCCCTTCCTGGCCCCGGTAAAGGCGCCTTCCTCATAACCGAATAGTTCCGATTCAAGAAGGTTTTCGGGTAAGGCCACACAGTTAACGCGAATAAAGGGACCGTGTTTAAGATGACTGGAATTATGTATAGCCTGAGCAACAATTTCCTTCCCAGTTCCACTTTCTCCCGTTATAAGAACCGTGGAGGTGGTAAAGGACATGCGCCCTATCACATTACGGATCCATGAAAAAGCCGGACTGTTTCCGACCAGGTCGTTGATAATCCATTTGGCTCTATATATATCATTAATCTCTCCCTTATAATGTGTTAACTGTTTTTCCATTTCCTGCAGACGTCGGGTAAGCAGTTTTGCTCCAGACATATCGAGAAAAAGACTATACGCCACAGCCCCAATAATCTCTCCGTCCTGAGTTATGGGCATGCGGTTGACTATGGTGTCCCTTCCGTTGGTAGTGTAGAGCTCCGCCCGGTCAATCCTGCCGGTTTTTAATATTTCGGGAAACTCTGAATTGGGCATAACTTCTAAAATATATTTACCCATAGCATCCCCTTTTTCCAGTTGAAGAATATCCAGGGTAGCCTGATTAATAGCAGTTATATAACCATTACGGTCGACAATTGTATAGGCCAAATAAGGATTTTCCAATAACCCCTGGAGGAAATCATTAAATTCTTTTTCTCGCTCCTGCATTGTTTTTATAAATATTCGGGCTGCCGACATGTCCAAAAATAGACTATACCCCAAAGCACCTACTATTTGCCCATCCCTAACTATGGGTACGCGATTAACAATTGAGTCGTGGCCATTAACGGTCCAAAAGGCAGCCTGGTCAGTATGTCCTGTTTCCAATATTTTAAGAAGTTCAGAATTGGGAACTACATCGAGTATATACTCACCTAACGCATCATTAATATCTATTCCCATAATGTCCAGGTAAGTCTGGTTAATCTCTTGAATAATACCTTCTTTATTAACAATAATGTAAGCCAGTTGAGGGTTATCCTCCAATCCCTTCTGGAAAATATTGGGGAGTAATTCCTTGGCTGCAGAAACAAATAAAGCATAGCCGGTTTCGTCTATCCCGCTATTATGTTGTTCAGCAAAGTTGATCAGTTCTGCAAGGTCGCCTGGAGTTAGATCCCCCTTTCCAATAAACAAATTGAGTATGCTATGGCGAATACCCTCTATTAGAGGAGTAGAGGTCCTTACCTTCATTTCCTCAGCTATCTTATAGGAACAGGATTCTACCAATTTAACACCGCTTGAAGTTTTTATTTCCACGACACATAGGCGGCATAAACCTTTTTCACAGCAAATACCATTGGAGGAACAGAGATTGGGAATATAAATACCGGATCTTTGTGCTAATTCTAAAATGGTTTCACCAGGAATGACTTCAACGCAATGTTCGTCAATGATAATTTCCATTATTGCATTCTCCCCTTTGTCATTATATATCTTTCGATTTTTCTTCTCTTTATTATTCCTTTTCTTTCATTTTATCCTTAGTTTTCTTTTTCATCAATGAATCCCAATATGATTGGTTATCAAAATCATCCTGGCATGCAAATTGCATATGACAAAACTATATGACATTGACATACTTCGGATGATTTGAGGAGGTGAAAAAGCTTTGTATCGGTTCAAAGTAAGACTGCTAAATCCGAAAAAATATTAGGGGGTTAAATAAATTGAGTTTTACATCAAAAGCTATTATTGAGGAATATAAAAGTAAGCTAATTCCTCCCGATCAAGCTGCTAATTTGGTTAAATCACGTGATTGGGTTCAATATGGAGAGTTTGTTTGTCAACCCAAGGCTTGTGACGCAGCCCTGGCTAAACGCAAAGATGAATTGAAAGATGTTAAGATTCGCCTGGTTACCATGACCTGGTTACCCGAAGTTTGCAAGGTGGATCCGGAGAGAAGTTCTTTTATCGTAAATGACTGGCACTTTTCTGGAGTCTCGCGCAAGATGCAAGAACAGGACCTGTGCAATTATATCCCCATCACCTATCATGAGGGTCCAGAGATATATGACCGGGGGTATACTCAGGTAGATGTATCTTTTCAACCTGTTACGACCATGGACATGAATGGTTTCTTTAACGTCAGTACTTCAAATTCATTGGCTTCGTGTATTAATAGAAGTGCAAAAATCAGGGTGGTAGAGGTTAATACTTCCTTCCCGGTCTGCCTGGGTGGTTATGGCGAATCTATCCATATTTCTGATATTGACTATATTGTGGAAAGCCCTGACAATCCTCCTCTTATTGACATACCCTCGGTCGCTGCTACCGATGCGGACAGGAAAATAGCTGAACTGATCCTGGAAGATATGAGGGACGGTGATTGTCTCCAACTCGGAATTGGGGGTATGCCGAATCTAGTAGGAGAGATGATAGCACAGTCCGATCTCAAGGATCTGGGAGTACACACGGAAATGCTGGTCGATTCCTTTGTCGATATGTATGAAGCAGGCAAGCTTACCGGCAAACATAAAAACATAGATCCCGGTAAGATGGTTTATACCTTTGCCATGGGGACTAAAAAGCTTTATGATTTTTTGGATCATAACCCGGCCTGTGCTATTTTCCCAGTCGACTATACCAATGACCCTTATCTAATTGCCCGGATGGATAACATGTGTTGTATTAATAATGCTATCCAAGTAGATTTATTTGGCCAGGTTGCCTCTGAAGCTTCGATAGGCCGCCAAATCTCCGGAAGTGGAGGACAGTTAGATTTTATACTTGGGTCATTTGATTCTAAAGATGGCCGCGGTTATGTGGCTCTCAGTTCCGTAATAACGAAGAAAGATGGCTCCCTCGAATCCAGAATAGTACCAGGGCTAGCTCCTGGAACCATTGTTACTGTTCCCCGTTCTATTGCTTATACAATTGTTACTGAATACGGGAAGTTCAATCTAAAAGGCAAAAGCACCTGGGAACGTGCTGAAGGCATTATAAACCTGGCTCACCCTGATTTTAGAGACAGTCTGATTGAAGCAGCCAAGAAATTCAAAATCTGGACCAGGAGTTGTAAGATCGCTAATTAGGCAGCTTGAAAAAAACAGGGTTCTCCAAACTTACGACACTGTGGCTCCCTCCAGGTCATGTTTGTCCTCAATAACCGTGGGTAATACCTCCTGGCAATTAGATACTCTTAATCATTTAACTTATGTAGAGGTGAAATCGAAATGACAGAATACGAAATCTACTTCAGGGAGCAGCCTTTATATTGTAACGCATTCTTGGCCACCAAAGCCA
>JAQUGU010000111.1 GCA_028683995.1 Syntrophomonadaceae bacterium
AAGATGGAAAGGCTACCGCTTGTATTACATATGGAAAATCAAGAGATGAGTCGCTGGAAGATTTTGCTGAAATAATTTCTTTATATGTTTTGCCTGAATACTGGTCCCAAAAGCAGGGATATGAACTCATGCAATTTTCCATGCAGCGATTAAAACAACAAGGGTTTCATCAGATATATCTTTGGGTTCTAAAAGATAATATACGAGCAATACAGTTTTACGAAAAAGCAGGTTTTGCCAATGACGGTGCGACCGTTGAAGTATCGATGGATGATAAAATTTTAACAGATATACGCTACCGTACGGTATTGTTATAATAAGGATTAGAGCCGAGGCTAGTTATGAGGATGACAAACAATCTTTAATTGAAAAGGTTATTAAGCCGCTGAAAAAATAGTAATTTTTGTCTCCCCAAAAAAGGATATGCTGTAAACTACTAAAAACCAGTCAAAAAACTTAACAGTTTACATAATGTTCATTATCGGAAGTTGGGGAATTAGCTTGTAAACCAAACAGAGCCCGGAAAATCGGGCTCTGTTTTTGATGGGGGGTACAGATAATTTATAATTAGATGTTGATTTTATTGTTAACTTATGTTTTTTTGGAGCGCTTGTCTTTCTGTCAACTCAGTCAAATTAGAGATATAGTCCAGGAACTGTTTTTTATTACCGGTTTGGAGCTCGTTATGGCGCCATACGGCCTTTATATTCCATGAGATTTTCAGCTCATCAACATAAACCTTCCATAACAGCCTCTCGTCCAGCTCTCTACGGGCAACTGATTCTGGCATAAGTGCCACTCCGTTGTTGTTTATGACCGCCTGTTTGATCGCTTCGTAATTGTTAAATTCAGCAACTACATTGAACTCACTAAAGGAGCGGCCTGCTTTTGCCAATTTAGCATCAAGTACATTCCTTATGCAGGAGCCTTCTTCGCGGGCTATAAATGGTTCATTTCTGAGCTTATCCAGACTTATTGACTTTTTATCCTTTAACCACTTATTCTTACGAGGAACTACCAGCACCAGCTTATCATCGTAGATGTTAACAGAACTCAATGATTTATCATCTGCAGGCAATTTTCCCTCAATAATACCAATGTCTAAATGCCTTTGTTTCAGTTTTTCTATTATATCCTGGGTATGAGCAACTTCGAGGCGCAGACATGCCTGGGGGTGCAGTTCTTTAAAATTGATTACTATGGATGGTAGAATATAATTGCCTGCCGTATCGCATGCAGCTATGTTTATAACTTCTTTATTGTGGCCTTTAATTCTAGCCAAATCCTGTTCCATTTCTTCATACAGGGCTAAAATCCGATCACCGTATTCGTAAAATTTTCGACCTGCGTCGGTCAGTTGAACACCATGGTTATGGCGTTCGAAAAGGGCCAAATCGAAGTTTTGCTCCAGTATTTTTATCTGGGTGCTGATGGCTGGTTGCGTGAAACTAAGCTTTTTGGCTGCTTTGGTAAAGCTTTTTACTTCAGCAATGGTTTTAAATATTTCGAATTGTTCAATGTTCATAACCTTAACTCCCCCTCCGTATCTCTGTGTGAATGTTACTTCTTTCACTAATTATATCAGGTTTCTGAACTAAATCAAGATGGTAAACTCGAACCATGTCGGAAAATAGCGCAATTTTTATATTATTTAATCCATATTTGTTATCCCCTATTGCTTTTGCTAAAATTTAACCATTAATCCCCTGTGCCTCGCATTAAGTGGTAATAATTAGCATCTATCCTAACAAAGGCTTGAACTGATTGCCGGGTAGTTCCTTAAAATTTCCGCGGGTGACCGCGTCTATTACAGGAGGTGTTTCTATGTATGTAGTTTACGGATATGGCGAATTGTATTTACCCTACTGCTCTTCCCTTAAGGAAAAGCGCAAGATTATTCATGGCCTGATATCCCGGATTAGAAAGCGTTTTAATGTATCGATTTGTGAGGTTCAATTTCACGATCTCTGGCAAAGAAGCAGCCTGGGCTTCTCAGCAGTTAGCCATAACAGCCCTGAACTGGAATTAATTATTAATTCGATTAAGGAGACCTTTCTTAATTATTCTGAAGATACCGAAATGACTGTTTTTGACTACAATATTATAAGCTGTCCGTTTTGCCAGTAACTGTAAATGTAAATATTTACTAGGATTTTTTGGCAGGAATGCACTCTATTGTGTAGAATTTTGGTGGTGCTTACTTTTCTGTAAGAAAAGATATTTTAAGGAAAGGAAGGATTAAAAATGAAAAGAGTAAGCACCAAAATTCGCTGGTTTACGTCATTATTGCTGTTGACATTTATTCTGTCAACGGTTCTGGCGGTACCACTACCGGCGCAAGCAAGTTCCCAGGAGAAGGTGGTAGTGGCCAAGGGTACGGTTTATGCCACTAACATGTACATAATCAGAAGCGGGAAACCTGGACCCGTAGTCATGATTGTCGGAGGGGTACATGGGAATGAACCCGCAGGATACATAGCAGCAGGTAGAATGGTTAATACAGAAATTAAGAGGGGAACTCTAATAGTTTTACCTAAAGCTAATAACCGGGCAGTTGAACGTAATGTCCGTTATTACAAAGGGCACGGTGATTTGAACCGGGATTTTCCCACCAGTAAATATGGGTCTGCTGATGGTACCCTGGCCCGGGCTATCTGGTCTGCAGTTAAAAAATATGATGTTGATTATTTGATGGACATGCATGAGGGTTACAATTACAGCAAACTAAAGTCAAGTTCATCAGTTGGTCAGTCGTTAATCTATTATCCAACAGGTTATTTTCGGTCTACCGTAAGTTCAATAGTTTACAAACTTAATAACTATATCAGCACCAGTTATAAGGAGTTTTCTCTTTTACGCTATCCGACTCGGGGTAGTCTAACCCGGGCCGCGGGACAGTACCTGGGGGTTAAGAGCTTTATTTTTGAAACCTGTACTAAGCAGAGTCTTTCAACCCGGTTATATTATCAACAAAAAGCAGCGCAAACCCTGCTCAGTAAACTGTATATGTTATAAGCCTTTAACGGACAATATGAGTCCGCCTTACCTGAGCTGAAGTAATAATTCTCCCCTGGCGAGAGTTATTACTTCGAGCCGGGTTACTAACCACCCGGCCCGGTGTTGTGGACACCCGGGTTCCACTTCTACTACCGCTAGTTCCAATCCGTCTACTATTAGTTCTGGTGCTAACCCGGGTTGCTGCCGGGGGTCGAGTAGTATTCACTTGGGTAATGCGCTGGGAAGAACTATCGTTGTATGAACCGCTGCGGAGATGCCGTCTGGGGGTAGTTTTAAGTTTCCAGGCTTTACGGAAATCGGCCTTCTCATTCCAGGTAGTGTTATTAAAGATTAATTCGGGTATGATTTGTAGCTCTTCCTCATATTCCAAATACATTTCCGTTTTTTTTATATCTGCCCACAGTTCGGGGAAAAGGGGGCGTAAGTAATCTTGATCTCCAGTGTAAAAGGCCCTTTGGGCTTCCGCGGAGTTAAGGAAATTTTTAGATAGCATATAATAAGAGCTGGCTATTATTTTCGCCAAACATAAAACGGCAACAGTTATCTGCTGGGATACCAGCCAACTGGCTGGAGTGCGGTACTCAAACCCCCCATAATCTTTAACCCGGTAATCACTCAGGGAGCCATAGCGCCGCCGCCGCCTGACTGCCGCCACTGGCTCTTCAACTAGAAAGATCGGTATAGCCAGATAGTTATCCAGGGCCCGTATTAAATTGGCTGTAAGCCGGATGTTACTAAAATGTATATGGCCACCAATAGAATAAGCTCCCCCTGGTTGACTCCCGGCCAGCCATTTTACATTTTGATAAGGTGCCATGCGACTGGCTGAGTCCAGTGCCTGTTTTATATTGTCACTCAACTTCAGAGGGCAGGAGCTGGGGTTAGGCCTAATTTCTGCCACGGGTCGTTGTTGACGGTTTTGCATACGAATATTGTCACAGCCTACTACACCGTCCCGGGGAAAAAACTGGGAAGCTGATAGCATGCGGTTAGTTTTGGAATTAAATATCATGAATTCCGGGTCAGCACCCAGCTTTACGTTTCTGGTTGGTAGTAATTTATCCATTTCACGAATTTCATCAATCTTCTTTAAAATGCGGTTTAAATCTCGTTCCCTTAATATCGGTGAGGGGTCAATTCCAATTACTCTCAGCCGCCTTCGGGTAGTATATGCCAGGCGCACCAGGCATATATCCAAACCTAGTATAAGAAATATTCGTTTGGCCAGTTCAGATAGTTTAGGATTTTCACTTTCCCGGAGATACTTGGGTTTATAGTTATTGCGGCCATGGTAAACGAGACGAGTCGATAATATATCCAGGTCGCATATTAAGACTTCATAGCTTCGGATAAGTCCCTCTTCATCAGTAGCAAAGTTAATGTTATTGGCTTTTAATATCTCAGTCAGGGTTTCTTCATCCAAACAATTATTTATGGCCTTAAGGGTATTCAGGCCTTTTCGGGTGTTAGACTCCGGATCAGGAATTTTAATTAGCAGGTGGTTTAACCCGCCTATGTGTATTTCGTCAACCTTTACCCGGTCATATGTTTTACTTAAAAATGAACATATTTTTTCAGCGCTTGCATTTTGCTGATATATTAATTGAAGATCCATTTAAAACTACCTTCCTCTAGTCCGGTTTTCATTAACATACAGAAAATAATCCATCAGGTTCTGCCAGTGAGTTGTACGTATATCATTTTCATCAAAGCTGGCGGGTTTAGAATTTATCTCAATAATCCACATGCGGCCGTTTTTATCTACCCCAATATCCAGGGATAATACGGCCAGGGAGAGTCGCAATTCCTTTTCCAGTACTCCAGGTACCAGTAATCTGATTTCCTCCAGCTGCTCATCAACCTGTCTGCGAGTCAGGCTGGTAGAACCAAATACTTCACTAATTACGTCATTATAGGAGGCAGCACGCCCACCATTGGGAATGTGGGTGACAAATCGGTTTTTACCCGCCACCCTAACCGCAACCCCGGTAAGCACCCATTCCCCCGCCCCATTCTTTTGAAACTGGGTTCTAATGTCAAAAATCTGTCCTTTGTACCTGGCCAGATCTATACCTCTTTGCACCAGGTAGGCGTTCTCTGACAGATACTTTAGTTGGCGATACAAAGAATCAGGGGAGGAGCATTTCTTCCAATTCGTCCCTCCTTTTTTAGCTACCGCATAGGCGAACTGGCCATTGGATAAACGTTTAACCTTGACAATGCCTTTTCCCAGGCTACCGTAGCTGTATTTTAAAAATACTGCGGGGTATTTTTTGACCATAGTGGTTAAAGATTTATGATTGAAGCGGACAGTTTCTGGCAGCCATTTGGCGGTACTTTTTCTAATCCTCAGGGCTTTATATACCTCCCATTTGTTTAGGAAGCGAGAATTAAACAGATAAATTGATGGGTCTCGTTCAAATTGCCGCAGCAGTTGCTTAACCTGGCTTTGAGACTCTATGTTTCTGAAACGAATGCGATTGTAGATAATATCAGGAAAC
This sequence comes from Syntrophomonadaceae bacterium, assembly GCA_028683995.1. Taxonomy (GTDB): domain Bacteria; phylum Bacillota; class Syntrophomonadia; order Syntrophomonadales; family Syntrophomonadaceae; genus UBA4844. The sequence continues at coordinate 5,520 of JAQUGU010000111.1, forward strand.
GGAAATAATCCCCTTCGCCACTGTCTTCCAGTCCATACAAATCCGCCTATTCTTCTTTTTCGCCATTCAACATCCCGAGCAAAAAAGAAATAGATAAAAATATTCTGTTTCTTACCGTAATCAACCATTTCTTTGAATAATCGAGATTTCTCTCCACCAGGAAGCCCCTTTTTGTTTGCAGTAGTCAATACTCCTACTATTACAGGAAGGGGGTTTTTCTTCTCATGCTGATTGGGTAGAGTACTGCTATGCAAATGACCTGACGGCCCTGGAATACGATTCAGCCTGACCACCCCTTTAGTCTTTGTTAATGCATAATATGACTAATGCTAACAGTGAGTGTCAGGCTAACATTTCTAATTTAAAACAAAAATACCGGCCATTAGCCGGTA
>JAQUGU010000003.1 GCA_028683995.1 Syntrophomonadaceae bacterium
TGGGATTCTCTATTTTCCTTAAATCACCATCAGCTAAAAGCACCAAACGTTCGTTTACTACCCCGACAACCACGAACATTGTCCCTTTATCACGACCATTTTTAGAATACACAACTTTACCCAGCATGGTTTCTAAAATCCTGATCACCCCCATTAGCTCAAGGTGAAAATTTCAGGACCACGGGCGGTGATGGCTATGCTATGCTCAAAATGAGCTGATAATTTGCCATCCTTAGTAACTACCGTCCAATCATCGGCTTTGGTAAATACATTACGTGCTCCTAGATTGAGCATAGGTTCGATAGCTATGGTCATTCCTTCTTTCAAATACGGTCCCTGATTAACTCTGCCATAATTAGGTACCAGCGGGGCTTCATGCATCTTGCGGCCAATTCCATGGCCGACGAATTCACGAACTACTGAAAATCCATGTTCCTCAGCATACTTTTGAATAGCATGGGATACCTGACCTAATTTATTACCGATTCTGGCTTCATGAATACCTTTAAACAAGGCCTTTTCGGTATATTTTATTAATCGTAGAGCTTCCTTACTGACTTCTCCTACTGGTACGGTTATAGCCGCATCGCCGGCATAGCCATTCAGGATAAGGCCAAAGTCAATGCTAATAATATCCCCTTCCTGAAGGCTCCTTTCTCCTGGTATACCATGCACCACCTCTTCATTAATGGAGGTACAAATGGCTGCCGGAAAAGGTTTTCCTCCTTCCCGGGAGTGAGGGTAGTTTTTGAAAACTGGTATAGCGCTGCGCTTCTTGCATTCCTCTTCCGCTATAGCATTTAAAGCAAGAGTGCTAATTCCCGGGCTTATAGCAGTTCTTAGCAATTCCAATATCTCTGCTACGGCCTGACCTGCTACCCGCATTTTGGCAATCTCTTCCGGGGTTTTTATCATTATCATTTAAGGCTCTCCAGCCGGTTTTTAATATCGGCAAAAACCAGCTTACTGTCACGATTGCCGTCTATCTCCAGCAAAACGTTCTGCCGGGCATAATAAGTTAGCAGAGGGTTGGTTTGTTCCTGATAAACCGTGAGCCTTTTTGCCACCGTTTCGCCCTGGTCATCACTGCGCTGTATCAGTTCTCCCCCACATTTATCACAGATTCCCTCGGTGCTGGGGGGATTGGACTGCAGATTATAAACGACTTTACATTCCTTACAACTCACCCTTCCCGACAAGCGTTTAATTAGAATCTCATTGGGAACGGCTATATTAATAGCGGCATCAATTTTTCTACCGGCACTACTTAGAACCTGATCCAGAGCTTCAGCCTGAACGGTGGTTCGGGGAAAGCCATCCAGTAGAAAACCAGCTTTGCAATCGGCTGCGCCCAGCCTCTCTTCTACTATGCCAATGGTTACTTCATCGGGCACCAATTTACCGGCGTCCATGTACTTTTTGGCTTCCTTACCCAGTTCGGTTTCGCGGCTAACCGCGTCTCGAAACATATCACCAGTTGATATGTGGGGAATGGGGTACTCTTTCTTTATAAACTCGGCCTGAGTCCCTTTACCCGCACCGGGAGGTCCCATAAGTACTATGTTCACTTAAAATCATCTCCTATTTTACAAAGCCTTCGTAACTGCGTAAGAGCAGGTGCGATTCAATCTGTTTCATGGTATCTAATGCAACACCAACTACAATCAACAGTGAAGTACCTCCAAACCAGAGACTGGTTACTCCGGTAAGGTCTATAACGAAGTTGGGCAAAACTGCAATCAAAGCCAAGAATACTCCTCCGGCCAGGGTTAAGCGCGATAATACTTTGTCGATATACTCTGCTGTAGGCCGACCCGGCCTGAGCCCGGGAACAAATCCACCGTATTTTTTTATGTTATCCGCTACATCCATAGGATTAAATATAATGGCCACATAAAAATAAGTGAAAAACACAATTAATAGGGCATAGAACAGGTTGTAAAGTATACTGCCAAAGTCAAAGTAATTCTTTAAAAACAGGTTAAACCCTGAGTTAGGACTCATCCATGCACCAATAGTGGCTGGAAACATCATCAGGGACATGGCAAATATTATAGGTATAACACCGGCAGCATTGACCTTGAGGGGTAGAAACGTACTTTGCCCGCCATAGAGCTTGCGTCCCACTACTCTCTTGGCATATTGCACCGGCAACCTTCTTTGCCCTTCGTTAACTGCAATAATAGCTACGATTATAGACAGCGCTATTATTATAAACAGTAATATGTTAAAGGCACCGATAATTCCACCGGATAATTCCTGCCCTACACCACTAATCTGGCTGGGCAACCGGGATACAATACCGGCAAAAATTATCAGGGAAATACCATTTCCGATTCCTTTTTCAGTTATCATTTCACCAATCCACATTAGAAGCGCAGTTCCTGCAGTTAGCGAAATAGCAATTATCAAATAAGAACCAATACCCGGGTGCACTATGGCACTGCTCTTACCCAGAGCAGCAGACATTCCCATCGCCTGGATGAAGGCTAAGACTACCGTACCATAACGGGTGTACTGAGCAATAACCTTGCGCCCTTCATCGCCCTCTTTTTGGAGCTCTTCCAATCGGGGCACTACCACCGTCAATAGCTGCATAATAATTGATGCATTAATATACGGGGTTATGCTCATAGCAAATATACTGAAGCGCTTGAAGGCTCCCCCGGAAATAATATCAAAAAACCCGAATAACTGTCCTTTAAGAAGTTGATCCAGAGCTTCCGGATTTATCCCCGGTACCGGAACATGGGCACCCAGGCGGAAAACCAGTAACATGAACAGGGTGAATAATAGCTTTTGCCTCAGGTCGCCGACCTTTAAGGCCTGTGAAAAGGACCCCAGCATTAAATCACCTCAACTCTACCACCCCTGGCAGTTATTTTCTCTTCCGCCTGACCGCTGATTTTGTGGGCCCTGACCGTCAATTTTTTATCCAGTTCCCCATCACCCAGGATTTTAACTCCGTCCTTGATGGAATTAATTAAACCTGCGTTAAGCAGTACCTCGGGGTTTATCTCACTACCGTCATCAAAGCTGTTTAAATCCCTGACATTCACAATAGCATATTCTTTTTTAAATATATTAGTAAATCCTCGTTTGGGCAGACGCCGCTGCAAGGGCATCTGACCACCTTCAAAGCCCGGCCTGATTCCTCCACCGGAGCGGGCCTTCTGGCCTTTATGTCCCCGGGTTGAAGTCTTCCCATGACCGGAGCCAGTGCCTCGACCTACTCTCTTGACCCGTTTATTCGCGCCCGGGGGAGATTTTAATTCCTCCAGTTTCACTTTAAGACCTCCCTCTTACTAATCTAATTCTTCAACTTTTAGCAGGTGATTAACTTTATTGATCTGACCCCATATTTCCGGGCAATCTTGCTTTATTACACTCTGCTGTAATTTTTTAAATCCCAGGCTCCTAATAGTAGCTCTCTGGGTTTCGGGACAGCCAATAAAACTCTTGACCCATGTTATCTTCAACTGTTTAGCCAAGTCCTAACCCTCCTAGCCCATAATCTCTTCTATGCTTTTGCCCCGTTTTCTGGCCACATCTTCTACCCTTTTCAGGCCTTTTAGCCCTTCCATGGTAGCATGAACCGTATTATTGGCATTGGCAGAACCAAGTGACTTGGTAAGTATATCTTTAATCCCGGCAGCCTCTAAAACTGCTCTAACTGGCCCCCCGGCGATAACGCCAGTACCAGCAGATGCCGGTTTCAGAAGTACTTCGCCAGCGCCAAACTTGCCGATGATCAGGTGGGGAATAGTTCTTTCATCAATGAGCGGTACTTCAATCATGCTCTTTTTAGCATTTTCTACGGCTTTACGAATAGCTTCCGGTACTTCGGTAGCCTTGCCCTTACCGGTGCCTACCTTACCTGCGCCATCACCAACTACGACCAGAGCGCTAAAACTAAACCTGCGTCCGCCTTTTACGACCTTGGCCACCCTTCTTATATTAACTACCTTTTCAATTAGTTCCGGGCCAGCCTGTTCTTTGTCAATCATCGTGTCCCTCCTAACTCATGTAGAGATTGATGTTAGAATTTAAGTCCATTCTCTCTGGCGGCATCTGCCAGAGCAGCAACCCGTCCATGATATTTGTATCCACTCCGGTCAAAGACCACCATGCTGATACCTTTCTCTTTGGCCCTGGTTGCAATACTGCTTCCAACTGCTCTGGCTGCTTCTATATTAGTTTTGGAAGCCAGATCCTGCAGGTCTTTATCCAGGGTAGAAGCCGTTACCAGGGTTCTTCCCTGTTTATCATCTATAATCTGGGCATATATATGGTTAAGGCTTTTGTATATGCAAAGCCTGGGGGTGTCTGCGGTTCCGGTCATTTTCCGGCGTACCCGGGCATGCTTTCCTTGCCTTAGCACATTTCTGCTAGTTTTCTTAATCAAGCCTGGTCACTCCCTTCCTGCTTTATTTAGCACCGGCCTTGCCAGCTTTGCGCCTGATATACTCATTTTCGTACTTGATACCCTTGCCTTTGTAAGGTTCAGGCTTTCTTATGGCGCGAATGTGGGCTGCGGTATTACCAACCAGTTGTTTATCAATGCCCTTTATGGTAATCCTGGTTGGGGCAGGAACTTCAAACTCTATTCCCTCGGGAGCATCCACTTCTACCGGGTGCGAGAACCCAATGCTTATTACCAGTTTTTTCCCCTGCATTTGGGCTCTGTAACCTACACCTACCAGTTCCAGCTTTTTCTCAAACCCATTGGTCACTCCTTCAACCATATTAGCAATCAAGGCCCGGCTGAGCCCGTGAAAAGCACGTTGTTGCTTGCCATCATTGGCTCTTTGAACCAGAACCTGATTATCTTCCTGGGCTAAAGTAATTTCTTCCGGCAATGTCTGTACCAGTGTGCCTTTGGGACCCTGAACAGTTACTGTATTGCCATCTACCGTTACCTTGACGCCTGCGGGTAGACTGATAGGTTTTTTACCGATTCTTGACACTGTCTACTCCTCCTTCAGCTACCATATATAGCATATTACTTCGCCACCCAAACCATTTTTTCGGGCTTTTTTGTCGGTCATTAAACCCTGGGAAGTGGATATTACTGCTGTACCCAGACCACCCAAAACCTTGGGAATTTCATCTTTTTTGACATACACTCTTAGCCCTGGCTTGCTTATCCTTTTAAGCCCGGTGATAACCTTCTCCCGGTTGGGACCGTATTTGAGGTATATCCTGATAATTCCCTGTTTACCATCCTCTATATATTCAAAATCCTTGATGTACCCTTCATCTTTCAAGATTCCTGCTATTCCTAATTTGAGCTTGGAACCGGGCACCTCAACGGTTTCATGCATGACCATGTTACCGTTTCTTACCCTGGTTAAGAAATCGGCTACGGGATCAGTCATGACCATACTTTATACCTCCTTTTAATAGATCTACCAGCTTGATTTTGTAACACCCGGTAGTTCTCCCTTGTGGGCTAGTTCCCGAAAACATATTCTGCACATGCCAAATTTGCGCATATAAGCTCTGGGCCGTCCACATATCTTGCAACGGTTGTAGGTTCTCACACCGTATTTGGGCTCACGTTTTTGCTTAACAATCAATGCCTTCTTGGCCATCCTTCTTACCCCCTATCTAAACGGCATTCCCATGTGTCTTAGAAGTTCTCGAGCTTCTTCGTCAGTTTTGGCAGTGGTTACTATAACAACTTCTAAACCCCTGATTTTATCAATTTTATCGTACTCTATCTCTGGGAAAATGGTCTGTTCCTTTATGCCCAGGGAATAGTTGCCCCGGCCATCAAAAGCCTGGGGGGAAACACCCCTGAAGTCACGTACCCTTGGCAAAGACAGGTTTATTAACTTGTCCAGGAAGTTATACATTCTTTCTCCCCTTAAAGTAACCTTGCAGCCAATTGCCATACCTTCTCTTAGCTTAAAGCCGGCAATGGACTTTTTCGCTCGGGTAACTACCGGTTTCTGTCCGGATATAATGGTGAGGTCATTAACTGCTCCGTCCAGAGCCTTGGGATTCTGTATAGCTTCACCAACACCTATGTTAATTACCACCCGCTCTACCCGGGGAACCTGCATGACATTTTTATATTGAAATTTTTCCTTTAGTTTTGGAACTATTTCGCCTTTATACGTTTCATACAACCTGGCCATTAACCAGTTAGCCTCCTTTCCTGGAGATTAGTCTATTATTTCTCCACACTTCTTGCATGCCCTGACTTTTTCTTGATTATCCAGTATTTTGCTGCCGATACGAGTAGGCTTATCGCATTTGTTGCAGAGCAGCATAACATTGGAGGCGTCCATCGGCGTTTCTATCTTTAAAATACCTCCTTGAGGTATAGCCCGATTAGGTTTTTGGTGTTTCTTAACCCGGTTAATACCCTCAACTACAATTTTATTCGCTGCAGGTATAACTTTCAGTACTTTACCCTTTTTGCCAGCATCCTTGCCAGTAGTTACCAGGACTATATCGCCTTTCTTAATTCGCATTACTTACACCTCCATCGACTACAGGACTTCTGGAGCCAGCGATATTATCTTCATAAAGTTCTTTTCCCTGAGTTCTCTGGCTACAGGTCCAAAAATACGGGTACCCCTGGGGTTATTATTGTCATCTATTATTACTGCCGCGTTTTCCGAAAAGGCTATATAGGAACCATCAGACCGCCTGATTTCCTTTTTGGTTCTGACCACTACCGCCTTGACTATATCACCTTTTTTTACAACTCCACCTGGAGCTGCTTCTTTGACACTGGCGACAATAACATCACCTACAGTGGCATACCGTCTGCTCGAACCACCCGGTATTTTTATACACAATACTTTTTTGGCCCCGGTGTTGTCTCCGACCTGAAGCATTGTCTCCTGTTGGATCACGGATTTAACCTCCCTTCAAATTGCAAGGACTTATTCTAGAGTCTCGGCTTTGCGAACGATTTCAACCAGCCGCCATCTCTTGTTTTTACTCAAGGGACGGGTCTCCATGATTTTTACCACATCACCGGTTTTGGCTTCATTGTTTTCGTCATGAGCCATATATTTTTTGCTGGTTCTGATCGTCTTTTTATAGAGAGGATGCTGTTTAACGGTTTCTACGCTAACCGTTACAGTTTTTTCCATTTTATCGCTGCTGACCGTTCCCATCCTTACTTTCCTTTTTGTACGATTATCTGCCACCCTTAGACCTCCTTAAATAAGATTTGGCTTCCTTTACCAGTACGGATTTAATAATCGTTTCGGGCAATTTCCCTTTGTCTTAAAACTGTCTTACACCTGGCAATATTCTTCCTAACATCCCTTATTCTCATCGGATTGTCTAATTGTCCGGTAGCAAGCTGAAACCTCAGATTGAATAACTCCTCTTTATAATCAGAAACTTTTCTGTTCAGTTCATCGTCGGTTAGCTCTCTCACCTTATTAGCTTTCACTAACCTCACCACCCATTTCTTCTCTTTTTACAAACTTGCACTTAATTGGCAGTTTGTGTGATGCCAGGCGCATAGCCTCACGGGCAACTTCTTCGGTGACACCGGATAGCTCAAACATGACCCGGCCTGGTTTAACAACGGCTACCCATTGTTCCGGGGAGCCTTTACCTTTACCCATACGGGTTTCAGCAGGTTTCACCGTTAGAGGACGGTCGGGGAATATTTTTATCCACAGCTTTCCACCCCTCTTAACATAACGGTTGATAGCTATACGGGCAGCTTCTATCTGGCGGTTGGTAATCCAGGCCGCGTCCAGAGCTTGTAGCCCATAATCCCCGTAGGTTACGGTGTTACCCTTATTAGCTTTGCCGCTCAAGTCAGGGCGATGCTGTTTTCTATATTTAATTCTCTTTGGGGTAAGCATTATTTTTCTGCCTCCTCCACTGCTTTCTGTTTTGGTCTCTGTTTGGCCTCGGGCATAATTTCACCGCGATTGACCCATACTTTGATGCCAATCTTGCCATAAGTAGTATTGGCCTCAGCAAAACCATAGTCAACATCAGCTCTTAAGGTGTGCAGGGGCACTTTGCCCTCCGAATACCACTCGCTCCGAGCTATTTCAGCTCCACCCAGACGACCGGATATGGCAATTTTAATACCTATAGCTCCAGCCCTCATGGTTCTTCCTACTGTCTGTTTCATAGCCCGGCGAAAGGAAATTCTTTTTTCCAGTTGCTGGGCAATGTTCTCGGCCACAATCTGGGCATCCAGTTCCGGCTTTTTAATCTCCTGGATATTGATATTAACACTTTTATTGGTCATTTTTATCAGATCAACCTTAAGTTTTTCTACTTCCGCTCCACCCCGGCCAATCACTATACCCGGCTTGGCCGTATGAATGGTTATCCGTACCCGGTTGCCGGTTCTTTGTATTTCCACCTTGGATATCCCAGCGGTGTAAAAATGCTCCTTAATGTAGTGCCGAATTTTATAATCTTCGTGCAGTAGTTCCGTATAATCACGGTCAGCATACCAGTTAGAGTCCCAATCTCTGATAATCCCGATCCTAAAACCTTTTGGATGAACCTTCTGACCCACTATTTAACCTCCCTTTCCCTGAGTACCACGGTTATATGGCTGGTTCTGTGGCGTCTCACATCTGCTCTACCGTACGCCCTGGGCCTCATTCTCTTGAGCGTGGGCCCTTCATCCACATAAATCTCAGATACGTATAGTTCATCGGAATCCATATCATTGTTATGCTCTGCATTGGCAATGGCAGATTTTAATACTTTATTAATCAGGGGCGCAGATTTTTTGTTAGTGTATCTGAGAATACCGACTGCTTCATCGATATCTTTACCTCTAACTAAATCAGCCACCTGGCGAGCTTTAAAGGGAGATACTCTCAGGTAACGCGCTACCGCTCTGGCTTCCTCCATTTTACTATTCCTCCTTCCTACCTGGCTCTGCTGGATTTCTCGTTTTTGCCAGCATGTCCTCTATAGGTTCTGGTAGGAGCAAATTCTCCCAGTTTCATGCCCACCATATCCTCGGTTACATATACCGGGATATGCCTGCGGCCATCATGTACCGCCAGGGTATGCCCAATCATCTGGGGCATAATCGTGGAACGTCGCGACCAGGTCTTGATGACTTTTTTCTGGCCGCCTTCGTTCATCTGTTCAATCTTTTGTAAAAGTTTTTCTTCACAATAAGGTCCTTTTTTCAACGACCTGCCCATCTACAGACCTCCTTTATTTGCGTTTCCGAACGATCATGTTATCAGACGGTTTCTTTTTACGGGTTTTGCCGCCAATGGCTATTTTACCCCAGGGAGAAACCGGGTGTTTTCTTCCAATCGGTGCCCGTCCTTCACCACCACCATGGGGATGATCGGTCGGGTTCATAACTGAGCCCCTTACTGTAGGCCTGATTCCCAACCAGCGGGTTCTTCCTGCTTTGCCTATGGTCTGATTCTCATACTCCACATTACCAACCTGCCCGATACTGGCCCGGCAGTTAACATGAACCAGACGAACTTCGCCAGAAGGCAAACGAACATGAGCGTAGGAGCCTTCCTTGGCCATAAGCTGGGCTACGGTTCCAGCAGACCGAACTAGCTGAGCCCCTTTGCCAGGTCTAAGCTCTATATTATGAATCAGCGTACCTACCGGTATATCTTTCAGTGGTAGTGCATTACCGACTTTGATATCAGAGTCAGAACCTGATTCTACCATATCACCGACTTTCAAGTTGTTCGGTGCTATTATATAGGCCTTGTGTCCGTCAGCGTAATGTAGTAAAGCAATATTAGCTGACCGGTTGGGATCGTATTCTATGGCTGCCACCCGGGCGGGAACATTATCTTTGCGCCGCTTAAAATCAACAATGCGATAAAGCCGCTTATGTCCGCCACCACGGTGTCTTACCGTTAATTTGCCCCTGACGTTCCTGCCGCCAGTCCTCTTAAGTGGTGCAGTAAGCTGTTTCTCCGGTTCTTTCTTGGTTATTTCCTCGAAAGTCATTACCGTCATTTGCCTTCTGCTAGGTGTTGTAGGCTTATATTTTTTTATGCCCATCTAAAAAATTACCTCCTTAAACAGCGCCAACCAGCTTGTTTACATACCTTCAAAAAGACGTATTTTCTGTCCCGGTTTCAGTGTGACAATTGCCTTTTTGCGGTTAGGGGTGCGACCTTCGAACCTGCCCATTCGTTTCGGTTTGCCTTTTACATTAATGGTATGAACATTATCAACTTTAACTCTGAATATGTTCTCAATGGCATTCTTGATTTCAGTTTTATTGGCTCTACGGTCTACTACGAAAGTATATTTATTGTCAGCCAGAAGGTTCATGGACTTTTCGGTTATAACTGGCTTGATGATAATATCCCTGTAATCTCTCATTTTAGGCATATACCTCCTCTACTCTGGCTACTGCATCCCTGGTAATAAGTAGAGTATCGTACTTTAGTAGATCATAAACATTGATAAAGTCCACTCTTAAGGGCTTCACCCCGGGAATGTTACGGGCCGATTTGCTAACATTGGGGTCACCATTGGCTGTTACCACCAGTGTCTTTTTACCGCTATTTAACGCTTGCAGTGTAGCTACCATCTGTTTGGTCCTGGGTTCATCAAAGCTAAGTTGATCAACCACAATTATATTGTTCTCCAGCACTTTGCTGGAAAGAGCAGATTTCATTGCCAGCCTTCTTGCCTTACGGGGTAGGCGATAGGAGTAATCACGTGGTTTGGGGCCAAAGGCAATTCCGCCTCCGGTCCAAACAGGGTTCCTGCTACTCCCTACCCGGGCTCTACCGGTGCCTTTCTGCCGCCACGGCTTTTTGCCACCGCCACTAACTTCTGCTCTGGTCTTGGTGGATGAGGTCCCAACTCTTTTATTGGCCAACTGCATTTTTACAAAATCATACATTACTGCCTGGTTAGGCTCTATACCAAAAACGCTCTCGTTTAATTCCAGTTCTCCAATCTGGGCCCCACTCATATCATATAACGCTACTTTAGGCACTTTTCTTACCTCCTTCGTAGTTATCTATGCCTTAACTGAATCCTTGATTATAACCAGACCTTTCCTGGGCCCTGGAATAGATCCTTTGATCAAGATAAGATTTCTTTCCGGATAGACTTTTACTACCTTCAAGCCCTGCACAGTTACTCTCTCTCTTCCCATATGTCCGGGAAGTTTCCTGCCTTTAAATACCCGGGCCGGACCTTTAGCTGCCAGTGAACCAGGACGACGATGGTACTTGGAACCATGCCCCATGGAGCCACGTGCAAAATTGTGTCTCTTAATAGCACCAGCAAAGCCTTTTCCCTTGGATGTGCCTACAACATCTACCATATCTCCAGGATTGAACAGATCAGCCTTTAATTCCTGGCCAATCTCGTAGGCCTCAATATCCTTGACCCTGAATTCCTTTATAAAACGCAGGGGTTTTACATTGGCTTTTTTGAAATGTCCCCTGGCCGGCTTGTTTACCTGTTTTTCTTTCAGGTTGTAAAAGCCTACCTGGATAGCGCTATAGCCATCTGTTTCACTGTTTTTTTTCTGTAAAACCGTACATGGGCCGGCTTCAATGATAGTTACCGGTACGGCCTTATCGTTTTCGTCAAAAATTTGGGTCATGCCTATCTTAATACCCATGATTGCTTTGTTAATATTAGCAGCCACCTGAACTACCTCCTAGTTGTGATTTCTCTTAGCGATTGGTTGGAAGTGGGCATCCAACTTCACTTTATAATTAGCCGGACATTTTGCTGCTTAAAGACCTTAAGGCCCCCTGGTCTCTTAGCACCGGTCCTCACACCTATAATTTGATCTCTATGTCTACCCCTGAAGGTAAGTCCAGGTGCATCAGAGCATCGATGGTTTTGGGGTTAGGATCCAGTATGTCTATCAGTCGTTTATGGGTCCTCATTTCAAATTGCTCTCTGGCATCTTTGTTTACATGAGGAGATCTTAAAATGGTAAAAATGTTTTTCTCGGTCGGCAGAGGAATGGGTCCGGAAACACTGGCCCCATTTTTCCTGGCCGTTTCAACTATTTTTTGCGAGGATTGATCTAATAGTTTGTGATCAAATGCTTTGAGTCTAATTCTAACCTTTTGCTGGCCACTCACGCAGTTAAACCTCCTTAAATCGGCTTTTAATTGGTACACGCTACCGGGTGTATAAAAATATTTCCAGGGCTTATAGCCTGTTGTTTTTAAAGAACATTTACTTAAAACCACTTCCGGTTAAGAACATGCCCGGGAAGGGAAGAGTACCCTCCCCCCCGGTCGGAAAAGCTATTACTCATTCAGGCTGGTAACCACACCTGAGCCTACGGTTCTGCCGCCTTCACGGATGGCAAAACGCAGTCCTTCTTCTATGGCTATCGGAGTTATTAGATCTATGGCCATTTGCACGTTGTCTCCCGGCATTACCATCTCTACCCCTTCCGGCAATTGGATGATGCCGGTTACGTCAGTAGTTCTAAAGTAGAATTGGGGACGGTATCCCCCGAAGAATGGGGTATGGCGGCCACCTTCTTCTTTGGTCAGGACGTATACTTCAGCATTGAATTTGGTTAAGGGGTGAATACTTCCCGGCTTGGCTAAAACCATGCCCCGCTCTACTTCTTTGCGGTCTACGCCTCTTAACAGGGTTCCGATGTTGTCTCCGGCTTCGGCATAGTCAAGGAGTTTTCTAAACATTTCTACTCCGGTGCATACGGTCTTTCTAATTTCATCGCGCATACCTACTATGGCTACTTCATCGCCTACTTTGACCTGTCCTCTTTCTACTCTACCCGTAGTTACGGTGCCTCTTCCGGTTATGGTAAATACGTCTTCGATAGGCATCAGGAAGGGCTTGTCAGTTGCTCTCTGCGGCAGCGGCACATAGCTATCAACCGCGTCCATCAGTTCCCATATTTTACCGCACCATTCGCATTCTCTGGTTCCACATCCGCATTCCAAGGCTTTAAGAGCTGAGCCCATTATTATCGGAATATCGTCTCCAGGAAATTCGTATTCGCTTAGGAGTTCTCTGATTTCCATATCTACCAGTTCTAATAGTTCATCATCGTCAACCATATCGGTTTTGTTCATGAATACTACCATATAGTGTACTCCTACCTGACGAGACAGGAGTATATGCTCTCTGGTCTGCGGCATGGGTCCATCCGCTGCCGATACTACCAGTATGGATCCGTCCATCTGAGCTGCTCCGGTAATCATGTTCTTTATGTAGTCTGCATGTCCCGGGCAGTCTACATGAGCATAATGTCTGGTCTCTGTCTGATATTCTACGTGGGAGGTGTTGATGGTTATTCCTCTTTCTTTCTCTTCGGGCGCTTTGTCAATCTCTTCATACGAAGTGGCAGTGGCTCCACCTACCTTGGATAAGGTCAGGGTTATTGCCGCTGTCAACGTAGTCTTGCCATGGTCTACGTGACCTATGGTTCCAATGTTAAGATGAGGTTTGGTCCTCTCGTATTTTGCCTTTGCCATCCTATCTCTCACCTTTCTTTTTAATAATGTTAGTGGTAAATATATTTTCTAAAGGGTAAAAGGTTTTGCTCTATTTATGCCGGGTATACCATACAGAGCATCCAGGTAAAACATCTTATTTACTTCTCTTAGTCTAATCCTGTTGCCTCACCCCTTACACCTGACTGTAAACTGTTTAGACTGGCAGCCCATACCTTTTGGCTATAATTTCTCTGCTTTTTGATTCTGGTACTTCAGCATAATTTTTTATATACAGAGAAAAGCTGGCTCTTCCCTGGCTAACTGACCTTAAACTAGTGGCATAACCAAAGGTCTCCGCCAGAGGTACACTACCTTTAATAATCTTACTATCCCGGTTCTCTTCGAAACCGGAAATCCTGCCTCTACGTGCATTCAGGTCGGATATAACGTCGCCCACATATTCCTCCGGGCATAAAATCTCTATATCCATTATGGGCTCCAGAAGAATGGGCTCAGCCTCGGCTAAGGCCTGCTTAATCGCCATGCTGCCAGCTATCTTGAAAGCCTGTTCACTGGAATCAACCTCATGGTAAGTCCCCCCGGTTAAACTTGTTTGCACATCATCCACCGGGTATCCTGCTAGAACACCTGCCTGTAAGGCTTCAAGTACTCCGGTTTCTACTGCTGCTGCAAATTCCCGGGGTACGCTTTCCGGGTTAGACCGGTTGATAAAGCGTTTACCTTCTCCCTCTTGAAGGGGTTTAACCTCGATAATAACCCGGGCATATTGCCCGCGACCACCACTTTGTTTGTCAAAGGTAGTTTCATTAACGATTTTCTTCTTGATACTCTCTTTATATGCCACCTGCGGTTTACCCACATTAGCATTAACTTTGAATTCCCGCAGCAGGCGATCAATAATAATCTCCAGATGCAATTCTCCCATACCGGATATTATGGTTTGACCAGTTTCCGGGTCAGTTCGAGTACGGAAAGTAGGGTCTTCCTCAGCCAGACGCATCAAGCTCTCTCCTATTTTATCTTGGTCCGCTTTTGTTTTAGGCTCAATGGCCACGTCAATAACTGAATCCGGAAAATCCATAGGCTCAAGGAGCACTGGTCGGTCTTCACTGCATAGAGTATCTCCCGTTACCGTCTCCCTCAACCCTACCCCGGCAACTATTTCACCAGCCAGGGCTTCCTCTACTTCTTCACGGTGATTGGCATGCATCCTTAAAATCCTGGTTATGCGTTCCTTTTTGTTTTTCCCGCTGTTAAGAACATAACTGCCTGTTTTTACCTTACCCTCATATATCCTGAAGTAGGTCAGCTTACCCACATAGGGGTCACCCGCAACCTTGAACGCCAGGGCACAAAGGGGACCGTCCCGGTCGGCCTTTACCGAAGTTTCAACGTTATCTAATAGATTGGTTACAGTTACCGGGGGTATGTCCACCGGTGAAGGCAGGTAGTTTACTACTGCATCCAGCAACATCTGCACACCTTTGTTCTTAAAAGACGACCCGCATAATATCGGTACCAGTTTATTGGTAATGGTTAATTTTCTCAAAGAACTGGTGATTTCATCAGGGGAAATTTCGTGACCCTCCAGGTATTTTTCCAGTATGGCATCATCATATTCGGATATTTTCTCCAGGAGCAGGTTTCTGTATTTTTCAGCCTGTTTTTGTTCCAACTGCTCCAAGTCTCTGGTGATAAATTTTTCCCCCAGGTCATCCTGGTATTCATAGGCTTTCAGCCTGATGACATCTATAACTCCCCGAAAGCTGTCCTCCACCCCAATGGGCAGTTGGATTAGAACGACTTCACTACCAAGATTATCCTCTATCATTTTAACGGCTCGGAAATAATCTGCACCTATCCGATCCATCTTATTGATATAAGCTATCCGGGGAACTTCATATCTGTCTGCCTGTCTCCAGACAGTTTCGGACTGCGGCTGTACTCCAGCAACTGCGCAAAATATGCCGATGGCTCCATCAAGTACTCGAAGTGACCGTTCTACCTCAACTGTAAAGTCCACATGCCCGGGCGTATCGATAATATTAATAATACAATCCTGCCACCGACATGCAGTTGCTGCCGAGGTTATGGTTATACCTCTTTCCTGTTCCTGACTCATCCAGTCCATGGTGGCTGTCCCTTTGTCCACTTCGCCAATCCGATGAACTCTGCCGGAATAGTATAGTATTCTTTCGGTAGTGGTAGTCTTTCCAGCATCTATATGAGCCATTATTCCAATATTTCTAATTGTTGCTAAGTCGGATATATCAGCCATTTATTGTCCTCAAATCAATTCTTAATTTGTTATCAAGAATTTACTCCAACAAGTTGCGATTTTACCAGCGGTAATGAGCAAAAGCCTTATTGGCTTCAGCCATCTTATGGGTATCTTCTTTTTTCTTAACGGAACCACCGGTACTGTTATGAGCATCTACTATTTCACCCGCCAGGCGCTCCGCCATAGTTTTCTCGCCACGTTTGCGGGAGTATCCAATCAGCCATCTGATGGCCAATGTCTGCCTTCTATCTGGCCTGACCTCGACCGGAACCTGGTAGTTTGCTCCACCTACCCGCCGGGCTTTTACTTCTACTATCGGGGTGATATTCTTCATGGCTTCTTCAAAAACTTCCATGGCGTTTTTACCAGTACGTTTTTCTACTAGTTCAAATGCACCATAACAAATGTTCTCAGCCAGGCTTTTCTTACCATCCCACATTACCTGATTTACCAGTTTGGTA
The DNA here is from genome assembly GCA_028683995.1 of Syntrophomonadaceae bacterium. Classification (GTDB taxonomy): domain Bacteria; phylum Bacillota; class Syntrophomonadia; order Syntrophomonadales; family Syntrophomonadaceae; genus UBA4844. Next base: position 16,164 of record JAQUGU010000003.1, read on the forward strand.
AATAGTTTGCTGTTGTAAATAGGATCTGGTAGTACGTCTCGCTTGGGGACGGGACCTTTCCTAGGCATGTCGTTCCTCCCTCCTATTTTTTCTTGGGTCTCTTGGTTCCATATTTGGATCTGCCCTGGTTACGGTTCTGAACGCCAGCAGCATCCAGAGTGCCGCGGACAATATGATATCTTACCCCGGGCAGGTCTTTTACCCTGCCTCCTCTTATCAGCACAACCGAGTGTTCCTGAAGGTTATGCCCAATACCGGGAATATAAGCGGTTGCCTCAATACCGTTGGTTAATCTTACCCTGGCTATTTTTCGCAGGGCTGAATTAGGCTTTTTGGGGGTAGTAGTATACACCCGGGTACATACCCCTCTTTTTTGCGGACAGCTCTTTAGGGCTGGTGCGGCTGATTTCTTTTCTCCTTTTTCGCGTCCTTTTCTGACCAGTTGGTTTATAGTCGGCATGTCTGCACCTCCCTTCTCATTTAATGGAACCAGAGATTAAAGGGTATCCCTCTCCCTATGGTTCAGTATTAATCAACGCCACTGTTGCTGCACCCACTTCTATGCCACAGGCATTCCCCAGTGAGTCCATGTTTTTAACCATGAAGACCTCGACCAGATTCTGCCGGCATAGTTCTTTTATGGGTTCGATAATGTGCGGTTCAGCATCTTCAGCTATGAATACTTTTTGGGCTATACCTTTGTTGATTGCCTTTTTGACTTGCTTGGTACCAATTACTTTTGGAGTGTTTTTTATCTCTGGCAGTGCCAAAGCGATACCTCCTCCAGCAAATAAACCCGGACACATGGCATTATCACCGCTTATTTGCCGCGCACTTAGATATTTTAGCACCTGCAGGCCTCTCAGTCAACTAAAGCTTATATTTTATTCTATTGGCTTCCCGGGGTTTCTTTTTATTCCTCTATAAATGGCAGTTATTCCCCGGTTGTATGTGGCTCCTGGTTAACACAGAATTCGGTTTTGCGATACAGGGGATAACCAGTACCCGCCGGTATAAGTTTGCCGATAATAACGTTTTCCTTAAGGCCTATCAGGTAATCCACCTTGCCTTTTATAGCAGCTTCAGTGAGAACCTTGGTGGTCTCCTGGAATGAAGCCGCCGAGAGGAAGGAATCGGTGTTCAAAGATGCCTTGGTAATACCCAGAAGCATTGGGCTGCATACTGCCGGCAAGCCCTGGTGCTGCATAACCCACTGGTTTTCTTCCTCGAAGGCAGATATATCGGCAAAAGAACCGGGCAACATGGAAGTATCCCCGGAATCTTCCACCCTTACCTTTTTTAGCATCTGGCGTATCATTATTTCTATATGCTTGTCACTGATATCAACGCCTTGCGAACGGTAAACCTTTTGTACTTCCTGCAAGAGGTAGCGCTGTACTTCCTGCAGCCCTTTGGTCTTCAGTATATCGTGCGGGTTAAGCGGTCCTTCGGTTAAGGCATCGCCGATATCAACATAATCATCTTCACTAATCTTCAAGCGAGAACCGTAGTGAACTGGGTAAGCACCTAAAACCTCATCATTTTCTCCCAACACTGCCACTTCCCGCCGGCCTTTATTTTCACCAAACCTGGCTATACCGGAAACTTCAGCTACTACCGCCTGCCCCTTGGGCTTGCGTACTTCGAAAAGCTCTTCTACCCGGGGTAGACCGCGGGTGATATCTTCGCCAGCTACTCCTCCGGTATGGAAGGTACGCATGGTAAGCTGGGTACCGGGTTCACCGATAGACTGGGCTGCCAGGGTTCCAACGGCTTCACCTATCTCTACCTCATAGCCGGTAGCCAGGTTACGTCCATAACATTTTTTACAAACCCCGTGTCTAGTTTTACAGGTCAGGACGGTTCTGATTTTAACCCTTTCAATACCGGCCCTTTCAATTTCAAAACCTACATGGTCATCTATCATTTCATTTTCTTCTACCAGTACCTCCCCAGTTTCGGGATGAAGGATGGTATCTACTGATACCCGCCCAATAATTCTCTGGTGCAGGGGCTCAATTAGCTGCGAGCCTTCCATGATTTTTTCCAACCAGATGCCTTCGACTGATTCACAGTCATCTTCTCTTACGATTACGTCCTGGGAAACGTCTACCAGGCGACGGGTCAGATAGCCGGAATCAGCCGTACGTAAAGCAGTGTCAGCCAAACCTTTTCTGGCCCCATGAGTGGATATAAAGTATTCCAGAACAGTCAGACCTTCACGGAAATTAGCTTTGATGGGCAGATCGATAATTTTACCAGATGGATCGGCCATGAGCCCACGCATCCCGGCTAGCTGGCGTATCTGCTGGAAGTTTCCGCGGGCACCAGAAATAGCCATCATATATACCGGGTTGTCTTCGGATAATGATTCTTTTAAGGCTTCAGTTACATCATCGGTAGCCTGGTTCCATATTTCAACTACCTGGGCATGGCGTTCGTTATCGGTAATCAGACCCACCAGGTAGTCCTGTTGAATGGCATCTACTGCTTTATCTGCCTCACCCAGTATCGCCGCCTTGGCTACCGGGGTCTCAAAATCAGTGACCCCCACACTTATTCCCGCCTGAGTACTATACTGAAAACCTAATCGCTTAATACCATCCAGCATTTCGGCAGTCCGAGCATTGCCCTCCAGGCGATAGCATTCATAAACCAGGTCGCCCAGCTTTTTCTTGTCAATTACCTGATTGAAAAAACCCAGGCTATCAGGAATGGCATCATTAAATATGAGCCTGCCTACCGAAGTCTCCATCATCTCTTCTTTGGATTCCTGCTCACAATGTTTTCTGAGCATATCTTTAGCTGAAATTTGGGGTACCTGCATTTTAACCCTAATTTTTTCATGCAGCTTAATTACTTCCATTTCATATGCTATAAGGGCTTCGTCAGGATCACGGAAAGACCTGACTTTTTCTTTCTTCCAGTCTTTTTCGCCCATGTAGGTCAGATAATAAAGGCCGATAACCATATCCTGGGTAGGGGTTACAACCGGCTTGCCATCTTTGGGATTCAAGATGTTGTTACTGGCCAACATTAAGAGCCGGGCCTCAGTCTGGGCTTCAGCCGACAGGGGAACATGTACCGCCATCTGGTCACCGTCAAAGTCAGCATTATAAGCTGTACATACCAGAGGATGGAGCTGCAGGGCCCTGCCTTCAACCAGCACCGGTTCAAAAGCCTGGATTCCCAGCCGGTGCAGAGTGGGTGCACGGTTTAAAAGTACCGGATGTTCTTTAATAACGTCATCGAGAATATCCCATACTTCTTCCCGGCCTCTTTCCACCATCTTTTTAGCGCTCTTGATATTGGAGGCAATAGCCTGGTCTACCAGTTTTTTCATGACAAATGGTTTAAATAGCTCCAGGGCCATTTCTTTAGGTAGTCCACACTGGTGCATATGCAGGTTGGGACCAACTACTATAACTGATCTACCCGAGTAGTCCACCCTTTTCCCCAGCAGGTTCTGGCGGAATCTTCCCTGTTTGCCTTTTAGCATGTCGCTTAAGGATTTCAGAGGGCGGTTACCTGGTCCGGTTACTGGTCTGCCCCTTCTGCCATTATCGACCAATGCATCGACGGCCTCCTGCAGCATTCTCTTTTCATTACGTACTATTATGTCGGGAGCTCCCAGATCCAATAGTCTTTTTAAACGATTATTACGGTTAATTACCCGGCGATAGAGGTCGTTTAAATCAGAAGTGGCAAAACGGCCACCATCTAATTGCACCATGGGTCTCAATTCCGGTGGGATTACCGGCAGCACATCGAGTATCATCCAGGCCGGATCATTGCCGGAAAGGCGGAAAGATTCCACTACTTCCAGCCTCTTGATGGCCCGCCCTTTTCTCTGGCCGGTAGTAGTGGCTATTTCTTCTTTCAAGTCCCCAGACATTTTCTCCAGTTCAACTTCTTCCAGGAGAACTTTTACTGCTTCAGCCCCAATACCAGCCAGGAAAGTTTCGCCATACCTTTCCTTGGCTTCCCGGTATTCTCTTTCATTTAGTAATTGCTTCTTTAATAATGGAGTATCTCCAGGGTGAATTACTATATAGTTGACGAAATATATGACCTTTTCCAATACTTTGGGTGACATATCCAGCAGTAACCCCATCCGGCTAGGTATCCCTTTGAGATACCAGATATGGCAAACGGGAGCAGCCAGTTCTATATGTCCCATTCTTTCTCTTCTTACCTTGGAAGTGGTTACTTCCACTCCACAGCGGTCACATACTATGCCTTTGTGCCGAACCCGCTTGTATTTACCACAATGGCATTCCCAGTCCTTAACGGGTCCAAAAATCTTTTCACAAAACAGTCCTTCTTTTTCCGGTCTCAGGGTACGATAATTTATGGTTTCCGGTTTCTTAACCTCGCCACTACTCCAGGAACGTATCTGTTCCGGTGAAGCCAGGGCAATTTTTATTCTTTCAAAATTATTTACATCTAACAAACAAGTCTCTCCCTTCCAGATGATTAGTGCCGCTTATCCGGCAGTCGATTTATCTTTAGGAAACACGTTCGGTTGCCGACTATTCAATAAGCCCTGACATTATTCATCCTCCATGAGACTGTCATCCGGGTCTTCTTCTTTTAAATCAAGGTTTTCAACTTCACCATCAATGGCGTCCGGTCCGCCTACCATGGTTTCGGGGATTTCCACCCCCAGTTCCCGCGCTTTTTCCTTTTCATTTAGCTCATAGTCAATATCCCTTATCTGAATTTCCTGGTCGTTACCGGAAAGTATTCTTATATCCAGGGCCAAACTCTGGAGTTCCTTGATTAATACCTTGAAACCCTCGGGAACTCCGGGTTCAGGAATATTATCACCTTTAACGATAGATTCATAGGTTTTCAGACGGCCTACTACATCATCAGACTTGACCGTTAATATTTCCTGCAGAGTATAGGCAGCTCCGTAAGCTTCCAAAGCCCAAACCTCCATCTCGCCAAACCTCTGGCCGCCAAACTGGGCTTTCCCACCCAGCGGCTGCTGGGTTACCAGCGAGTAAGGCCCAATAGACCGGGCATGAATTTTATCATCAACCAGATGGGCCAGTTTAAGCATATAAACATAGCCAACCGTTATATCATGGTCAAAGGTTGCACCGGTACGCCCGTCATACAGTTTAGCCTTACCATTTTCGGGCAGGTTGGCCTCGCGTAACTTGGCAAATATGTCATCCTCATTGGCACCATCAAAAACTGGGGTAGCTATGTTCATCCCCAGAGTTTTAGCCGCCCATCCGAGGTGACATTCCAGGATTTGTCCAATATTCATGCGGGAGGGAACTCCCAGGGGATTTAAAACAATTTCCACCGGGGTACCATCCTCCAGGAAAGGCATATCCTCTTCTGGTAAAATACGGGAGATAACGCCTTTGTTACCATGACGCCCGGCCATTTTGTCACCTTCAGAGATTTTTCTCTTTTGAGCTATATATACCCGTACCAGCTGGTTTACACCAGGAGAAAGCTCATCGCCCTTTTCCCGGGTGAATCGTTTTACGGCCACTATCTTACCCGCTTCACCATGGGGCACCCGCAGGGAAGAGTCTCTGACTTCGCGGGCCTTCTCACCGAAAATAGCCCTGAGCAATCTTTCCTCCGGGGTTAATTCAGTTTCTCCTTTAGGGGTTACTTTACCTACTAGAATATCATCGGGGCGTACGTCAGCACCCACTCTGATAACCCCCTGGTCATCCAGGTTTTTGAGCATATCTTCAGAAACGTTGGGTATGTCCCGGGTAATTTCCTCTGGACCTAATTTGGTATCGCGAGCCTCACACTCGTATTCTTCTATATGAATGGAGGTAAATACATCATCTTTTACTAATTTTTCTGAAATAAGGATGGCGTCTTCGTAGTTATAGCCTTCCCAGGGCATGAAAGCTACCAGGACATTACGCCCCAGAGCAAGTTCGCCCAGGCAGGTGCTGGGACCATCAGCGATAACATCCCCGATTTTGACCCTTTCTCCCACTTCCACAATTGGTCGCTGGTTATAGCAGGTACCCTGATTAGAGCGGATAAACTTTAGCAGGGTATAGGTATCGGTATCGCCATCATCATTGGTGACTATAATCTGTTCAGCGCTAACCCTTTTTACGATTCCGTTTTTTTTGCATACCACCACGGCACCAGAATCCTTGGCCGATTTATACTCCAGACCAGTTCCGATAATAGGTGCTTCCGTCTTTAACAGGGGTACTGCCTGCCTCTGCATGTTGGCACCCATAAGAGCACGGTTAGCATCATCGTTTTCCAGGAAAGGAATAAGCGAGGTAGCTACACTAAACACCTGTTTGGGGGAAACGTCCATGTAATCTACTTTGTTTACCGGAATCTCCAGAATTTCTTCGAAGTACCTGGCTTCGACCCGCTCCTCTTTAAAATAACCGTTTTCATCCAGGGGGGCATTGGCCTGGGCTACCATGTATTCGTCTTCTTCGTCGGCAGAAAGGTAATGAATTTCCTTTAATGCTCTTCCCGCTTTCTTGTCCACCTTGCGATAAGGGGTTTCAATGAAACCAAAATCGTTTACCCGACCAAAGGTAGCCAGGGAGCCTATTAACCCAATGTTAGGACCCTCCGGGGTCTCTATGGGGCAAATTCGGCCATAATGGGAATGATGTACGTCACGAACCTGGAAACCAGCCCTTTCTCGGGTTAATCCACCTGGTCCCAGGGCACTCAGGCGCCTTTTATGGGTCAGCTCCGCCAGGGGATTAGTCTGATCCATGAACTGGGATAACTGGGAACTGCCAAAAAATTCCTTAACCGCTGCAGTTATCGGTCTTATGTTTATTAAAACCTGCGGGGTAAGGGTCTCAACGTCATGAATGCTCATCCGCTCTCGTACTACTCGCTCCATGCGTACCAGACCGGTACGGAATTGATTTTGCAGGAGTTCACCTATGGAACGCAACCTTCTGTTACCGAGGTGATCGATTACGTCAGTTTTTCCTTCACCTTGAATTAGTTTAAGCAGATAGCCTATGGTGGTTATAATATCCTCGTAAGTAAGGTGCCTGTTATCCATAGGAATATCAAGCCCCAGTTTTTTGTTAATTTTATAACGTCCTACTAACGCCAAATCATAACGCCGGGGATCAAAGAAGAGATTATTAAGAAGCTGTTCCGCAGCATCCTCAGTTGCCATTTCCCCCGGTCTTAACCGTCGATAAAACTCAATTAAGGCTTCTTTTTTATTGGTACTGCTATCTTTCTCCAGGGTTTTCTCGATACTCTCGTCATTACCATACAATTCTTGAATGGCTTCGTTAGTTTCATAGCCCAGAGAACGTAAAAGAACGGTTACTGGGATTTTTCTGGTTTTATCAATACGGGTATAAACAACCCCGGCGCTATCCATTTCCAATTCGAACCATGCGCCCCGGTTAGGAATAATGGTCGATCCATATAAGGTTCTACCGGAAACATCGACCCGTTCATTAAAATAAACTCCTGGAGATTTGACCAATTGGCTAACTACAACTCTTTCTGCACCATTGATAATAAAGGTTCCTTTTTCAGTCATTAAAGGAAGATCACCCATGTATACTTCTGATTCCTTAATTTCTCCGGTCTCTTTATCGGTCAACCTGACCCTGAGTTTCATGGGAGCCTGGTAACTAACATCCCGCTCTTTACATTCATGCACCTGGTACTTGGGCTCACCCAGACTATAGTCGGTAAAATCAAGCTCCAGGTTACCGGTAAAATCAGAGATAGGGAAAACTTCATGCAAAGCCTCTCTAAGGCCCTTTTCCAGGAACCATTCATAAGAACTGAGCTGCACTTGAATGAGATTGGGTAATTCGATGGGCTGTTCAATCCGGGAGTAACTCAACCTTGTTACCTTACCGTATTCTTCTATTTGAGGCATTAATAATTCACCCCTTTTTTTATTTCCCAAAAGAGTGAAAAGCAAGGTATAAACCTCGCTCTCATAAGTAAAGCCTGACATTG
>JAQUGU010000112.1 GCA_028683995.1 Syntrophomonadaceae bacterium
CTTACCTGGCCTATTCAGCGATGTTAATGGCCGGTTTGGACGGAATTGTTAATAAGATTGACCCCAGTGCGGAAGGATTTGGCCCCTATGATGTTAACCTTTATAATTTGCCCCCGGAAGAACAGGCAAAGATTAAAAGTTTACCCAAATCTCTGGATGAAGCCCTGGATGCCCTGGTAAAAGACCACGAATTCCTGCTGGCTGGTGGAGTATTCCCCCAACGATTAATAGATATATGGATTAAAAACAAACGCCAGGAAGCCCGGCGGGTAAACGATATCCCTCATCCTATGGAATTTGAACTTTACTATGATTTGTAAGTATATCAGGGGGATACCCTGAAGGGCACACGCGGTCCTTTTGATATGTTTGGTGTCATACGCAGTTTAGACTAATTTGGCACGGGTTTTAGACGGCAGGCTCAATATCCTTTATCGTTTAATTTCAATACCACCCAGCATACAAAAGCAGTCAAGGTTGACTATTTTATCAGCGCTTTGTAAATCACCGCTTTGCATAGTTGCACTGCCTACTATTCCCCCTGACTCCCGGCCCAGTAAATCAATTCCGCCCATTACTGCAGTTCCCTTACAGGTTACGGCCACGTCTTCAGGCACGATAACGGTTATACCACCCATAATAGCGGATAAGCCAAGATTGATCTCCCTTTCGCGGAAGGTGGCTTGGCATATATCAAGTTCAATACCACCCATTAGCGCAAGATAATCTGCACTTTCGAGCTCCCACCCCGCGTTGTTCTTCTCCACAGCGCCCATTATGGCCAGATGTCCGGAACTATTAGACTTGTTTTTACTGAGCAGACTCACACCGATTAAGATAATGATAATGGGCCAGAATCCCTGCCAGAATTTTTGCATATTGATATCAAAAAAACCTGCATTACGCCCCAGGAACATAACGCCCAGGGCAATCAATAAACTGCCTGTTACAATACCGGGAATATCGCGCCGGTTTACAATAAAATTGATCCCTGCAATACCTAGTAGCAGTGGCCATAATAAACTGACCAGATAGGTGAAGCTAATTTCCACCAGACCGAAATTGTCGAGCAGGGCAATTACACCTATCACAATAATGAGGATACCGGCAAGATAGCGACCGCTAATTTTTTGCATATATATTGCTCTCCTTTTCTGCAATAATCTACTTCAATTATGTTCTTATTGTAGGCTATTTTATGGGAAAACAGCAATAGTGAATTCGTATTCCCGGCTGCCGGCAAATCTAACCCGGATCCAACCCTGGAGCATATGTCCGTTTTCTATTCCCGGGGAACCGTCAACCAGATGGCCGATAACCCGGATATCGATTGGTAGACCCCGTTGCTATGACCGGTAAACTCTCGGTTGGCAATAATATAATAATATGCGGTGTGCCACAAATATACACAGCTTGCCCGCACTCTGGATTCATGTTAGTATAAAACCATAATTTATTAAAAATAGATTGGAGAAATCAATGCGCAAGCATATTCTGGCCTAAATAAATATACGCAGGTCGAAAGGAAGAATGAACAAATTTCTTCAATTGTCCTGTTATGTCCGGAATGCTTGTAACTTATTGTTAAACAATAATCCGGTCAATAAGCCGAAATGGTTTAGTGACCAAAGCTTTTCATATAATGAAAGGCTGTAAGTAACAGGGGTTGCTTGCAGCCTTAAATGTTTTCTGGAGGTGTTGTGATGCTGGTAAACTGTCGTAAGATTACAAAAAGTTTCGGAGACAAAACGGTTTTAAATGGTGTTGATATAGATATATGCCAGGGTGACAGGATTGGCCTGGTAGGCCATAACGGAGCGGGAAAAACTACTTTGGTCAACATACTATCCGGTAGTTTGGATTATGATGGAGGTAGTATTATTACTACTCGTCAGGAGTTTAATATCGGCTATTTGCGCCAATCTGAAGTTGAACCCCAGCTTTTCCTTAATGTATTGAGTAATGAAAATAAGGTAAATGGTGAATTTCAACGTTTGACCAACCACCTGGGCATTAACCGTATCCATGACTGGTCCGGGGAACGATTACGGAATCTCAGCGGTGGTGAAAAAACTAAACTGTCTCTGGCTGCAGTCCTGGCCGCCCAGCCTGATCTTATTATTCTGGATGAACCTACCAACCATATGGACTATCAGGGGGTTGAATACTTGGCAGCGGAACTCAACCGGTTTTCGGGAGCAGCCATTATCATTTCCCATGACCGTTACTTCCTGGATAATGCGGTTACACAAATAGCAGAAATTGAAAACGGAAAGATAAAAATATATCCGGGCAACTACTCCCGCTATCGGGAAGCAAAACAACAGGAAACGGAAAATCAACGGCACCTCTACCAGTCCCAGCAGAAGGAGCAACAGAAGATTAATGCAGCTATAAGCCAATTAAGAAACTGGTCAGACAAAGCTCACCGTGAATCCCGGCAGAAAGGAGAAGGAATAGGGGGCAAGGAATATTATCGTAAGAAAGCTAAAAAGCGTGACCAGGCCATAAAATCCCAGATTAAGCGCCTGGAAAAAATGCGTGAGGAAGGAATTGCACGTCCAACCGAAGATCCCCGGGTAAACTTTAATGTTTATGCCCGTGAAAAAGGAAACCGACGCCTCCTGGAAGCAGACAGCATCAGTAAAGCGTACGGGAAATTAACCTTGTTCGAGGATAGCAGCTTTTATATTAACCGGAGTGAAAAGGTTGGCGTTCTTGGCCTCAATGGGTGTGGAAAAACTACTCTGGTAAAGCTGATTCTCAGCTTGGAAAATCTGGATGAAGGTAGATTGTTCCTGAGCCAGTCAGCCCGGGTAGCCTATGTAAGTCAGGAATTACCCCGGGATGAAAAAGAAAACCTGAAAAGTTTGGTAAAGGATTGGCCCCTGGAAAAGCAGAAATCTACTTTTCAATTGCTGGTAGGTATGGGGATAACCTATGATCGCTTGTCCATCGCTCTCGGAGAACTGAGCCGGGGCGAAAGAATGAAAATAGCAATCGGATTGGCATTGATGGGTGAATATGATTTTCTCGTACTTGATGAACCAACCAACCACCTGGATATATACAGCCGGGAAGCCCTGGAGGAAAGCTTGAAGCAGTTTCCGGGAGCAATCCTGCTAATTTCCCATGACCGCTACCTCCTGGACCAGGTTTGTAACCGCATACTGGTCTTTGATAATCAAAAAATAATGCGTATTGAGGGACGGGTGTCGGAATATTTAGCCCAGAAACAAGAAACCCGTACAAAGCGCAGTTCAGGGAAAGCAGGCAACGATGAGGAATTACTCCTGTTGGAAACCAGAATATCATGGGTCATCAGCGAATTGACCCGCTATAAGCCGGGTGAACCTGATTATCTAGCTCTGGAGCAAGAGTATAATGAGCTTATAGAGCAGAGAAAAAGGCTTAATATGTGGCGATGAGAAAATATTATAAACCCATAACGTACTTTACCGTTTTAGGTTAGATAACATACCTAATAATAATGTGGTTTGCCATAATTAGCCACAGTACAATCAGGATTAAAGTTGTTCACTTTGGAAAACAGAATGGAGGTGTCTCAGAAATCTATGGCTTCATAAATCCGCAGAGACACAAACATGGATAAGCCCAGCAGAAGAATTCCCCCACCGGCCCCGGCAGCCAGCAGAACCACAGGTTGGGAAACCGCAATGTTAATAAGAGCTTGAGCCCATTCTGTCTGACTATTATCCATAATATAGCCTTTTACCCCAACCGGAGCAAAGAACAGCAACATAAAAAACATAACTGTTGTTACACGAGCTGCCTGGTTACCGAATTTCAGGTTCATCGGCATAACAATCGCCAGAGTTACTGCCACCATTATTAATACGATTCCTACATCGACTCCATTCATAAATCTTATAGCTAGCGGCAGTGGCAACAAGTTTATTACGATTCCCAGGGTTCCGGCCACACACAAAGTCAGAAGAGCCAATACCAGCGCACTCAAATATTTAGATAGAATTATTTCATATCGGTTTACCGGCAGACTGTTCAGCAACATGTTGGTCTGGTTTTCATATTCTGCCATCAGGGCTCCCATGATCAAAATATAGGCCGCACCATAAGCTGCCATAATATAGAGGAATTTATCAAATGGTGGATTCATGGAGAAAATAAAGAGAATTGCAAGCAGGTATACTAACGCCCAGTACATTGATTTTTTTAGTACCAGCAGATCCTTTAATACCAGTTTATCCATTTTTATTCCCCCTCACATAATAAACCATGATATCATCCAGGCCTGCCTGATCCTGCAGCACTGTATCACCAAAAAACTGACGCACACTCCGGGAATCTGCAGTTAAGGCCTCAAAGCCGTACTGGTTTTTTCGCATGCCAATAAACATTTTTTCGGTCTCTGAGGTTAGTAGATTTAGAGCTCCCTTAACCAGCACATGGCCCTGCAGCACTTCATCCTTGCCCTGGCACAGGACAATTTGACCTTGATTGATAAAACAGATATAATCAGCCACCCGTTCCAAATCAGTGGTTATGTGAGTGGAAAATAGTACGCTTTTGTTTTCCTCTATCATTAATTGCCGCAGGATATCCAGCAGTTCGCTGCGGAAGACCGGATCTAATCCAGAAGTAGGCTCATCCATAATCAAGAGCTCCGCACCATGGGATAGAGCTATAGCCAGGCTAAATTTGGTGCGCATGCCACGGGACAGGTCTTTTAATTTTTTATCAGGCGGCAGGCCAAAATCCAGTAGATGGCACTGAAAGGCTTTCTCGTCCCAACCCCGGTAAAAGCGAGCCACGATACGGCGGTTTTCTAGTATGCTCAGGTTCTGATAATAATGGCTGTCGTCATATACAAAACCGATGCGCTGTTTTATTTTCTTTCCCCAGCGGCGATTGTCCAAACCAAATACTTGAATCTCCCCGCTGTCACGGTGCATAAGATTCATCACCAGCTTAATGGTGGTAGTTTTGCCCGCCCCGTTGGGACCGATAAAACCCATGACATACCCGCGAGGCAGAGCAAAGCTGACTTCATGCAGGCGAAAATTTCCCAGGTTTTTATTCAGGCCTTCAATCTCTAAAACATTATCCACCCATTAACCCTCCTCATACAGCAGCTCCACGATGCGCTGCAGCTCCGGCAAGCTAAGTCCCAGAGTACGTGCTTCCTGGATTACTGCTACCATTTTTTCCTCGATCAGATTTACCCGTTTTTCCCTCAGCAATTCCGCATTCTGTGGGGCTACAAAGGAGCCCTTGCCGGCCACGGTTTCAATGTAGCCGTCCCGTTCCAACTCCTCATAAGCGCGTTTAGTAGTAATAACACTGACCTGCAGTTCCCTGGCCAAGTTACGAATAGATGGTAAAGGCTCTCCAGCTGTTAGTTCTTCCCGTATAATAGCCCCTCGTAATTGTTGGTAAATTTGATTGTAAATTGGTTCATCCGAGCGATTGGAAATTATGATGTTCAAAGATAAACACTCCCAAGTGTATACTTCGTATATAGATTATATATACAGTATACTTCCAGAAGTGCTTTTGTCAACAATTATTAATCGTCATTGTTTATACAGAACGGCTATTACCTACTAAATAATCGGCATATCCTTTCTCTAACTCTGTATTAAATTCTGCCTCTGTCATGATATCGACTAGTTTAAGCTAATCGACTCAATACACCGTATGTCGTCGTTTCTGGGATTGTTTACCCGGTTGATACCGGAAAGGCGTCGAAGTGTTGTTGAG
>JAQUGU010000113.1 GCA_028683995.1 Syntrophomonadaceae bacterium
AGACCGGCATTGGCAAAGGTAATTACAAAAGCCGGCAGAGGCGCCGCCACTGATTGAAACACCATCAAGAAAAAAGATACCACCGGCGCCCATATGCCAAATGACAGGATGTATTCCCGGGCTGCATCTACATCCACCCGCGATAAAACCTTGACCGCATTTTGAATAATTTCCTGAAATGCCGGCACCAGATAGTATAAAAGTACTGGTATTACCAATAAAACTATTTTAAACCACCATTGTTTCCATACCTTTTTATCCAATTAAATCCCTCCCGGTTAGTTTTTTAATCCCGCGCAAAGAAAACTGAAGGTCCCTGTAACACCGGGTATTCAGCCTCTTTAAAGATATCTTGACATTTCTTTATGTCAAAGCCACGATTGACTTCAGTTTTTTCAACTGTATCCCGGGGGTTAAATCCTGCCTCCGCCCAAAATAAATTGGCTCCGGCTATGGCCCCTGGGGTATTGGGCTCATGAGTACAATTTCCTGATACCCCCGGCCCCATAGCCAACCGAACTACGGCCAATATGTGAGCCATACTGGCTTCGCTGACCATACCATACTGTTCCAGGTTGGATCCGGGAATGCTTATACGGCGAGCAGCCCCACTAAATACCGGCTCTATCTCACGAGCAACGATGGTTTTTTCCACCAGTTCATCCAGGCTATGCTCCGGGCCAACCGGTTCAACACAGGTACCTACTTTTAAGCCAACTTTCTTGGCCGCTTGTATGGTTTCCAGTCGTTTCCCGGGACTAATGCGGGTTACTTTACCTTCCCCCAGGCGAAGTGCATGGTAAATACCCGTGAACCCTGCATCTTTCAATGCCAGCGCTTCATAATAATCAAAATCCCTGACATTGGCAATCATAATACTTTCCGGTTCCAACTTAAGGCTCACTTCACCGGCAATGTTCAGAAATTCAGCAAAGTTCATATTGGCGGTGGCCATTAGATAAATCGCATTGGCTCCTTGTTCCTGCAATTGCAGGCACTGCTCTATAATATATTCCAAATCCGAAACCCGGTTTTCCTTGAAGCTGCCATTGACAGCAGCAAAAGAGCAAAATCTGCAGTTACAGGGACAGGCAGAAGTGTTAACCCCTACCTGTCCGTGTATCTCTGCTAAACCAGCTTTTTCACTAATACAGCGGGAAGCCCACTGAATATGGTAAGATTCTTCGGATATGAACGGAACCGCAAATAGTTCCCGAATTTCATTGGCACTAAGAAGAGCCCCACCCAGAGCTTTGTTGCAGATTTGCTTTATCTGTGTTTTCATTCAGGTTCCCCCTTTCCAGAGCTTCTTTGATGACTTTCAGATTACTAATATAACGATAGCTATGCAGCCTATGTAACCTCTTTTCCACTTCTCCCTGCTTTATAAAAAACAATAAGTCTTCCCACTGATCCAGATCCCTATTTATGCCTAAAAGGGCCAGCTTTAGCTTTTGTTCTTTTGCTCTCTCGCTGGTAAGCCGTAATACCTGGTCGTTACCCCAGGGCAGGTTATTAAATAAAAAGGGGTAGGGGTGCTTTACTCCCAGTAGATAGTAGCCACCATCACTACAAGGACCCAGTACAATATCATTCTCCTCCAGCAATCTGTCCGCTTCTTGCAGGGTCTTAATCTCTAACTGAGGTAAATCACTTCCCAGGATGATGGCAGCAGGATAGTGCTCCAATACCTGCTTCAAGGAATTCAGCATCCGTTCACCCAGGTCATTTCCCTGCTGTTCCAGGAGTATAAAAGGCTCCAGCAGACCCTGCGGAAGATTACACCTTTGCTCCAGTATTTCTTTACTAACGTTCGCTCCGGTTGTAGATACTCCGGTATAGGAAAAATAGGCAGGCCAGCCCATTTTGCTCAGTAATGAACATATATCATAGAGGCAGGCACTATGCAGGGCAGCACATTCTTCTTTAGACAACTTCCCCATAAGGCGGGTCTTGGTAAAGCCTCCTATGGGAATCTTACTCATGACTATCAGCGCACATTTCATAAGCTTACCCTCCGCCCCTGTTGGTAGTAATCGTACAGTCGCTCCGGGCTGACCCCCAGAAAATATAGCACCTTTAAAACCTGCATTTTTATCAGGGTTATCAATGGTCCTCCATCTTTAAAACGCCGGGTGCTGGTTATTACCCTGCCTGCTACTACCCGAGAACAATATTTTGAGCGCAGGTGATGGGAAAAGGCCAGGTCTTCCATCAGGGGAATGTCAGGAAAACCGCCGATATTCAAAAAAACATCCTTACGACACCATATGGCCTGATCACCGTAGCAGCTTTTCCAGTAGCGAGCACGAAGGTTAGAGAGAAAGGCCAGTCCCCGGTAAAAGGGTAACCGTTCGTCGAAATCCATGGTTGCACAACCCCAGTGGTAACCTTCCTTTATGGCCTTCAGTACCTGCTCCACTACTATGGGCTCAAACTGACAGTCTGCGTGCAGGAATAATAAGACTGGTGCCGTAGCCAGTTGTGCACCCCGATTTAGCTGCATACCTCGCCCCGCGCTGCCGGTTACCATTTTTACCGGATAGCGGCTACATATTTCCGGGCTACGGTCACTACTCCCCCCATCGCTAATTATGATTTCTATGCTAGAAATAAGCTGCAGGCTTTCCAGTAATTCAGGAAGACATTCTTCCTCGTTAAGTATCGGTACTATTACAGAAATCTTCGTTGGCATTGTTCCCCTTCTCCCATTCCTCCACCATTATAGCGGCAGCACGTTCAGTTAGTTGGATACAGCCTCTTCTCCCAATTTTCTCCACCAGTGTACGCTTATTTTTGATAGCTCGGCAGCAGGTGACTCCAAATTCATTTTTAAAAGCATCGTGGAGAATAACCGGCAGGTTATTTCCAGCCGGATGAGCTTGATAGTGCTGGCGTATGCCGGATGCCATTATAATCCCGCTTAAAGCTCCACAAGCACAACCCGCCCCCATTCCTTCTCCCATGAGAGCAGCAGCCGCCAGAATATGCTCATCTACGGGAATACCCCAGACCTCTTTGGCCGCCAGTAATACGGCCTGACAGCAGTTCCTGCCTTTCTTCATTTCTTCACCGGCTATTTGCGAAGCCCTTTTGGTATCCATTGTTAATATCTCCTTGTCCATTATGTCGTAGAATAACTATTCCCCCGTACAGGCTGCATAAACTTACCAAGAAGGCAAAAAGCAAGGAGGAACTGAAAGCTATAGTTGATGAAACTTGATAACCGGCAAGCAAGGCCACATATGCGCCTTCCCTTACTCCGTAACCATTTATGCTTACAGGTATCATTGCTATCGCCGAGGTTACCGGAATAAGATAACAGGCATCCCACCAACCTAAACCGGTAAGATTAAACGCCAGAAAAATGCTGTAGTTAACACCTACCACAGCAATTTGAAACAGTATTGATAGTGTTACCACAGCCCCCAGCTTAGGCCAATTCGTACGAAAGCTTTTTCCTTGATCAGCCATACCCTCCAGAAACTGAGCTAGTCGGCGAGCTCTTTTCCATTTAAAAGAAAAACGGGAAAGCATTAGTACGGTTAAAAAGATAGTAACTAGCAACAGTATTATGAATAATAACCATATACCGTCTCCAGTCTTTCCGGTAGCAATAGCACCAGCCATGCCCACCAGAGCAATTCCTGATATAGCCAGTACTCGCTCCATAAGCACGGAAGCAGTTGCTGCGCTAACATTACCGGTCATTTCATTGATCCGGTAAATACGCAGGGCATCACCGCCGATACTGGACGGCAAAAAATTATTCATAAAAATACCTGCCCAGTAGGCTTTCCATAGCTCCACCCAGTCGAGGTTAAAACCCTGAGCCTTGAGGACCATTTGCCATTTGTAGGTACTGATAATCATGGAAACTACAATCCAACCCAGGGCTACCGTTAGCCAATATAGCTTTATATCCAGAATAATTTGTCCCAATTCTTGCCATCGAATTGAGTATCCCAGCCAGATAAGTAAACCCAGAGATACAATTGCTTTAAATAAAGTTTTATACGGTTTCCATTGATTGCAATACATTTATCGGCTCCGATCCAGCCAGGCTTTTATAAGCACGTACGCCACGATAAGGCTGGCTACTATATATAAGAGGTATATTACCCGGATATCAGGTTGCTCTCCCAAGACTGAATATACGATTAATAAAGGCAGGCTTCCTAAAACCACCGCTGTTAGAAAACGGCCAAACGACATAGCTCCCAGCCCGGCTATAAAGTAAATCAGTTTTCCCGGCCAAATAGGAAAAAGAGAACCGGCAATAACCAGAGCAATTCCATAGTGGTCCAAGAGATAATGCATTTTCTGTGGTTTTATCAGCCTGGCAACTAAAGGCGTGATATAGGTTCTGGCCACAGCATACATTATTCCCGCCCCGGTAATCACCCCCAGCCACACCAGGATAAAGCCATAAGCCCATCCGAATACCTGGACACTGGCAATAGCAGCCGTGGAAACTGGCAAAGGAACCAGTATTACCTGTAAGCCTGCTATAAGCAAGGACAGTACAGCAGCCCAGGATAGACTGCTGTACTGTATACTTAGTCCTAATGCATCATGCAATTTTAGCATGCTTAGGCCCCGGTTAATTTGAATGCTGACACCTGGCAAGAGCAGATATAGGGCTATCAAAGTAACTAGTAACAAAGTCATGCTCGGTAGAAGATTCTTAAAATAATGTCTGTTCATAAAATCCGATAATTACCCTGGTTTTTACTACTTTTCAATTGGATTATTTGGGTCACCCGCCCATTCACTAAATGAGGCATTGTAGTTTTTAGCGTTTTCATACCCACACATGCGCAGTAATTCGGTCATAAAGCCGGAACGTATACCTACGGTACAATAGGATATCACTTCATCCCCGGGTTTAAGTCCGGCCTGGACAAACATATCCTTCAGTTCAGCTACTGTCTTGACGGTTCCATCGGGATTAAATGCATCACGGTAATGCAGGTGAATAGCACCGGGAATATGTCCTCTGACTCTTTCGCCATGATCAGTCTTACCGGTAAACTCTTCCGGCGATCTGGTGTCCAGTAATTTAACCTTATCCTTATTGGCTTTGATATATTCAGTAGTTGCCAGTAGCGATGTATCCGGATTAGTAATGGAAAAAGATACAGCTTTAACCTGCGGGGTATCCTTTGTCCCCTCACCACCTGCCTTCTGCCATGCAGGCCATCCACCAAAAAGCATCCTGGAGTTTTCTAAACCAGCTATTCTAAGCATCCAAACGACCCTTCCGTCCTCACCCAGTCCAGCCGGATCGTTATAAACTACGATATCCTTCTTCCCATCAATACCAAATTCACCAAGTTTTTTGCTTAACTGTTCATTGGATAACACCACACCCCACCCCGGTTCACCCTGTTTGGGTTGCATATTGGATAAAGCCTGCCAGGTTATATTTACAGCTCCGGGAATGTGACCTTTCTTGTATTCCTTATCCGCCCGGGCATCAACAATGGTTACCTGGCCGAGGTTTTCTTGCAGCCACTGGGCATCAACATAGTAGGCTTCCATAGCCTGGTCGGTTAACCTGGGTGCATTATTAGGTGAAGAATTGACTTCTTGCTTGTTACTACTACAACCACCCAGGCTAAACAATAAGAGGAAAATAGCGGTAATAG
>JAQUGU010000114.1:0-1722 GCA_028683995.1 Syntrophomonadaceae bacterium
GCCCGGCTTATGCTCAGGCGGCGGGCGGCAATATCCAGGGGCAAGAGACAGGCAGCAATAATTAAAAGCCAGGGCCATAATTCTACAATACCTTTTAACGGAGGCAGGTTATCCGCAAAAGCCTCTTCTCCCCGGGAAATAATACTCCCCCCACCTTTACCCGCAACCTGCTCCAGAAAAGCATCATCCCGGAAGGTGTTATTATACTCCGGGGAGTAGGACAAAGCCGCCCCTCCGCTTATACTACCCAGCGTCTCTCCTCCTTTTTTTTGCAGCACATTAATTAAATAGACCCCCGGTTGCTTAACCTTAAAATTTCCGGCAAAACTACCTGGGGCCACCGGCTGTAACTCCAGGGTTTCGCTTTTAAGATCCGGTTTAATAATAGTGGCGCTGTACATTAATGAAGTGGCAGTGTAATCATCTGTATCCACTTTGATATACCCTTTACCATCCTCTATATAGGTCTCCATCCGCAAGCTGCTATCCTGACTGCGGGGCAGTACCCAGGATAATAAATTTCCCCAAAAATGATTATAGCCCTCCCAGCCTGCCCAATTCGCCGCCCAGCGCCCTCCGGCATCACTGGTAAATGCCAGTGACCGGCCTAATCCGTACTGCCAACCAGCCAGTACCGGATCACCGCGGTGACTTTCCAGCATCAGCTGGGCCGAATCTTTTACCGTACTGGCCACATAGCCGTGCAGGTCAGGTACCGCGTTTATACCGTGTAAGACCTCACTACCGGCCACTCTTAATGGAGTAAAATCCTCTTCCACCAGGTAACTGCGCAGGGCGGTAATAGTTTCCTTGGTAAATATCCGGGGTATACTATAAGCCTCATTGGTAAAATAATATCTTCCCCGGCCCCATTCAGCCAGAATCTCCAGCAGTTCTGTGTCCGCACCATCCCCCACTGCCACCGTGGACATGGTAATACCGGCCTTTTCCATTTTTCGGGCCAGGAAATAATAGTCCCCGCTGGTAGCCGACTGCCCATCAGTAAGCAATATAATATGCTTATATTTAGTATCCGCCTTCTTCAAAGAGTCGTAAGCCAGAGCCAGACCCGGGTATATACTGGTACCGCCACCCGCCCGTAGAGTACCGATATCATCCTGAATAGCAGTTAAATCATCTACCTTGCGCATTTTAACCACCCATTTAGCCGCACTGTCAAAAGCCAGTACCCCGATTTGGTCCATGGGGCCCAGCACTTCAGTGGCCTGTATTGCCGCCTCCCGGGCCAGATCAATTTTGGCATAACCACCGGCTGATTCCGACATACTCCCTGACTTATCTATGACCAGTAATAGTCCCAGACTGGGAATTTCTTTTTTACCCCGTAAATCCATGTAAACCGGCAGCGCCTCTTCCACCGGAGTTTTAAAATAGCCTCCCGGTCCAAAGCTCTGGTCCCCACCTACCATTATCAGTCCCAGGCCCATGTTTTTAACCGCCTGATTGACAGCCTCCATACTATTGGCCTGCAGGGCTTCAGCCGGAACATTACACAGGATTATCACCGCATAGCGCTGCAATTCCTCAATACTGGCAGGAAACTGGTAAGCCGGGATTACCCGATTATCAAGTTCCAGTGAATCCAGGGCCGCACTTATAGAAGCCGCTTCCCCGGGTGAACCCTCCACCAATAAAATCAGGGGCGGTCCCTCAACCAGGGTAAAGGCATGAGCAACATTATTTTCGGCGATAGTGTCTTTT
>JAQUGU010000114.1:1822-3746 GCA_028683995.1 Syntrophomonadaceae bacterium
TATAAAATCTTCTGCCTGTTTCCTAACCTGCTCGCAACTGGCCGAGCCATCGACTACAAAGACCACGCTCTGCTTATGTAAGGGAAAGCGAAATTCGATCCCGGCCAAAGCCAGTAGTAAACAGAATATAAGGCTTATTCGCAGTGTTATAATCAGGTTTCGTCTCCAGCGGGGCAGGTGCTGGCTACTGCGATACCAGAGATACAAGGGATACATAAACAAAGGTAATAATAGCAACCAGAGAGGGTGGTTAAAACTAATAGCCACGGCGGTACACCTCCCATTCCAGCAGGAGTATGAATAAACATATTGCGACCAGGTAAGGCCAGAATTCCCGGTTGCTGATGTTTTTAACCTGCTTTGGTTTTGTTTGTATCCAGCTCAGGTTCTGGGGTTTCAGGTCGGACTCTAGGAGGTTACCACTATTCTTAACCACATAAAAGCTATGCTCTCTATCATCGGATACCTGAGTAAAGCGGTAGGGACCAGGATTTATAGTAGAAAAAGCGGGCGGAAAGGGAGCCTTGAAGCTCTCCCCTTTGCCATCCGGACCCTGCACTAGAATTTCTTTGCTACCCGCCAGCGGTGTAAATCTATATTCATCGCCGCTAATTACGCTGGCATTATCCTGCCTTTCCGGTAATAGCCAGGCAGCCAGGTTATTTATTAATATAGGGAAACCAGTCTGCAGGGGAATGTTGCTGTTGTGAAGGTCGAAGCTAAATACCGCCATACGCTGGCCTTGATAATCACCCACCGCCAGTAGCGGTTTCTGCTCATAATGAAACAGGCTTTTAAACCCCGCCGGCAAGGTGATATTATTAGCGCTGGCCATCTGCCATCCGTTAACGTCTACATATCTTAACAGCGGTTCATCACCACTAGCAGTAACAGAAGCAATGTTTTTTTGAGATCCATTTACAGCAAAGAAAGGGTTGGGAGAAGGGGGGTTTAAAACCATGGCAGAAGCCCGAGGCAACTGTTCAGGCAACCAGCCATCAAATATATACAGGTCATAGTATTCATTTTGCTGTAGATAATTTTCCGGACTGGTCCGGTATAATTCCAGAGCCTCACACAGGTTTACGGCCTTTTCTATAAAAATGTTACCCGGGGTGACCAGCAAAACCCGATTCTTACTGGCAGCCTGCACTACTACCCAGGCCTGGTTATCACACGGGTAAATATCCTGCCGTGACAACCTGGCTTCAATTACCTCTACACCCGGCGGTAGCTCCTCCCAGATAATATCCCGTACTTCACCGGGCTTCATTACCAGACTGCGTACATCTATCAGTGAACCTTGCGTCCGTAATTCAATATCGCTTTCAATTTTCCGATTACTGAAGTTCTGCACCCGGGCCAAAGTAAGCACCTGGGAACCCTGGCGCCGGGTGGCCAGAGTAGTTATAGCCAGGTTATCCGACTTTTTACCAATCAACTCCACCTTTACCGGACAGGAAAGTTTGATTTGATTTTCTACTGGTTTTACTCCTCCATCCGTCAAAATGAGCAGGGAGATGTTATTATCGTTTTTTAACATCGCTGAAACAATAGCCAGTACTGGTTCCAAATCAGCACTACCCGAACTCAGTCTAGCCTCTTGCAACAAACGTTTAATTTCTTTACGATCACGGCTGGCGGAAACCAGAATACCAGGCTTCTCCTCCATGGTAATTAAGGTCATACAATCACCTGGCCCCAGTTGATCAGCCATTTTACCAGCAACCCGGCGGGCTTCGTCAAAACGTGATGGGGATACATCGCTCGCTGCCATACTGGCCGAGCAGTCCAGTACCACCACCAGATGCCGGGCACTATCCTGGGCTACCGGCAGATAGGGCCGGGTCAGAGCAATTACCAGCAGCACTGCTGCCAGTAATTGCAGCAGCAGCAAGAGGTTTTTTTTAAGGCGCTGCCAGGG
>JAQUGU010000114.1:3846-5639 GCA_028683995.1 Syntrophomonadaceae bacterium
TCTACCTTCTCCCCAGAATACCGGCACTGGGAAGGCTGCGCAGGATAATATCTTCCAGTGGTTCTGACGAGTCAAGTTGCAAATAACCCAGATTACGTTGATAACAGAAATTACGCATTGCTTCGTTGTACTCCTGCAATTTGCGCTGGTAAGCTTTAAGTACCAGCGGGGTAATAGTTACTTCCCGGGCTTCGCCGCTTTCACAATCTACCAGGCGCAGGTCCCCGTTTAAGGGCGGGGCTATTTCTTCCGGTGCCAGTAATTGCAGTACAACTACATCCTGTTTCAAGTATTGCAAATACTTTAAACCCTCCTCATAACCAGACGGGGACATGAAATCCGAAATAACCAGGGACATTCCTCCCCCCCGGGCATAGCGTCCAAAATCCTGCAGGGATTTATTCAGGTCGGTAGTGCCTTCGCAAGGGAGTCCGGCTATGAAATCCCATACCCTTTTAAGTGCAGCTCTTCCCCGCAGTGGGGGTAAATAAGCCCGCAAATTATCGGAGCAGCAGGCAATCGCCACTCGGTCATAACTGGTCAGAGCCAGGTAAGCAAAAGCAGCAGCAATCTGTTTGGTCATTCTGGCTTTGGTCGGTTCCCCCCAGTCCATGGACTGGCTCAGGTCAAGAAAAATTGTTAGTAAAAGATCCTGTTCTTCCATAAATAACTTTAAAAACAATCGTTCACTGCGGGCATAAGCATTCCAATCGATATGGCGGAAATCATCTCCACTGGAGTAGTTGCGAAAATCAGCAAACTCCACTGAACTCCCCTTATTAGGTGAGCGTCGCTCCCCGCTATGCTTACCGGCAGTAATTTTCCGGGCCTGCAGCGACAACCGCTCCAAACTGGCCAGGAACTGCTGGTCAAAAACATTATCCATAAATTACACCTCTTTAGGATACGCAAACCACAAAATAATATAGCGAATTAGTTAGAAAATAGACCCCTTCCCCCTAACCTCTTACTTCTTACTTTTTTATGTGCTGTAAGATATCGGTGATCAATTCATCAGTGACCAGACCCTGGGCTTCACCTTCGAAGTTGAGAAAGAAGCGGTGGCGCAGGGCTGGATAGGCCAGCGCGGCAATGTCTTCAAAGGCTACATTATAGCGTCCTTCCATCAATGCCCGTACCTTACCGGCACCAATTAGGGCCTGACCTCCCCGAGGGGAGGCACCATAACGTACATATTTTTGAACACTTTCCGGAGCATATTCACTATCCGGATGAGTAGCCAGTACCAACCGGGTGGCCATTTCCAGCACCCTTTCCCCAACTGGTACCTCCCGGGCCAGGGTACTCATGGCGGTGATGGTATCTGCATCTGCTATTTGGCTTAACTCGGTGGCTTCACCCCCGGTGGGCATATTAATAATGCTGCTAAGCTCCTTTTCATCCGGATACTTTACCAGCAATTTAAATAAAAACCGATCCATCTGGGCTTCCGGTAAAGGATAGGTCCCCTCCATTTCCAGGGGATTCTGGGTAGCTAATACAAAAAAAGGCTGGGGTAAAATCCTGGTTTTACCTCCTACGGTAACCGTCTTTTCCTGCATGGCTTCCAGCAAAGCGCTTTGAGTCTTGGGGGTGGCACGGTTTATCTCATCTGCCAGTACGATATTGGCAAAAACCGGGCCCGGCTGGAAGCTAAAATGCCTGCTCCCCCCGGTATCTTCGCTTAAAATATTAGTCCCGGCTATATCCGCCGGCATCAGGTCGGGAGTAAACTGTATACGGCTGAATTCCAGGGATAACACCTGGCTGATGGTTTTAACCAGCATGGTTTT
>JAQUGU010000115.1:0-2872 GCA_028683995.1 Syntrophomonadaceae bacterium
GCCAATATAACCGGACAGCCACCGGGAAGAACCTTTGTCGCGTCAGTTGTTACTATGACCAATATATGGTTTGATATGGAAGTATCCATCTAATCAGCCGCCTTCCTGCCAAAGTAACTTTTCAAGGTAGTTCCCCGGGCTGATTCCAGTACCGGAACTTTTCTTATTATCTCCATAAAATAATCCAGGTCAGTTTCGTTGGCTACCAAAAAGAAGGCTAAATATCCTTTATCCGGATTCTTTCGGGCTACCGGCATAAGCTCAGTCTCATTAATATCTACTTTACTACCCAATATGGATACCACATCATGAACAATGGCCATGCGCTGCCCGGGTGCATCCAGGGTTAAACGGGCATCATCATCTTTGGGCTTAATCAGCACCCCCATACCTTCCTCAAGTATTTTTTTCCGGGTTTGCGGAAGGCCTACATTCATAATTACCACATCATTAACTTTAAGTAATGAACCTTCAAAGTGAACTTCGCCAGCCACTACTTCTGCTATATTGCCAATATAGGAACCGCTCATTAGCAGCAGAGAAAAGGCAATAGAGACAGTGGCAGCTACCACGGCATATTCCCAGCCCAACCAGTAAGTAGCGCCGCTGGTAAACAGGGCGGTCATTATTACCAGGTAATTGCGGGCTTCAAATACCTGGGCGATACCTTCAATATAGTCGCTACCGCGGCGAATGATCTTGGTTTCTTCTAGATGATTCAGGCTTTCCCGTTCCATATTGCGTACATCCCGGAACTGTTCCGCTGCCAGCACCAGAAAGGTTACCGCTACATAATCAGGTTTAGCTATAGCGGGTATGGCTACTGCTCCCAGACCGGCAGCGATAAACCCCAAAGCCAGGTGAGTTAATTGACCATGGGGATAAGTGGGATAGTGGCGGTAGTCACTGCGCAGCATTAGCCACCGAGCTAAAAACCCCGCCACAATTCCCAATAGTATGGCTAATCCATATTTCTCCATCCTATTTGCCGGTGCTCCCTCGATTCAACAGGTAAAACCCGCCGGCAGCGGTAGCAACCACTACTAAAATGATTAATATTGTAGTTCCTGCTCCCTGGTTTTGAGTTGATAGGGGCTTGGCAGCGGGGGTAGCATTATTTGCATTAACAGTGTTAATACCTAACACCGCCGGTAGGGTATCGGCAAAGAGCATTACCCCTTCGGTGGCATCACTTTTCTTATTGGTGTGGGCACCTACTTCAATTAACATAGCTCTGGGGCTGAGATCCTGATTATAATCTCCTTTACCAATAAAAATGCCATTGGAAAGGCCAGGAGTTTTTTTATCCATAGCCGCTTTTATACGTTTGGCAAACTCCAGGTTAGTCTTCATATTAGGGTTTTGATTTCCTACCACCAGTTTTACTTTAGTTGCTTCGGTACCTTTAACCTCGGTGTTATACTGTTCGGCAGGTACAGCATCCCGATGTACATCAAGAATTACATCGGGGCTTTGTTTTAAAAGACTGGCTGCCGTCTTGCGTGAACGGCTGTAAGCGTTAACGTCGTGGGGGTTGTGATTATTGTGGTTATACTCTACATTAAAACCCAGTTTCTGCAGACGCTTGCTTAAAGCCTGCCCCACATCATAAATACCACCTTTACCATTTACGCTCTCGGTACCGTCACCGGGTACATAGGACTCATCACTATGGGTATGATAAATAGCCACAGTAGCCTTCTTATTAGCTGCTACCGGAGCTAACCGGGTACCGCTATAACCTAAAGCATTGCTTTGGTTGCTATCACTAATGACCGGCATTTTTTCCTTACCCTGATAAACGCAGCGGGCAGTATGACCCGTAATATCTACTACCCGGTAGCGAGAATTATCGGCACTGATATATTCATCACCTTTGTTAACCATCATTCCGGTCAGGTGAATGACGTTGCTATTTTCATCTATAAGGGTAAAGTATTGCCCCCCGGACATTTCGCTATGAGCCATAGCGCTTCCTCCGGTAGCCAAGACAACCAGCATTATTACAGTTAAAAGAAAACAACGTTTAATCATGCTCCTCACCCCTGTCCTGGTCGTCCTTTTGCTGATCGTTCCGGTCGTTATTTTTAACTTGATATATCTCTACCGGTTTGCGAGCCGGTTCAGGTTCTTTTAAGTTTTTAATCAGTTCTTCCGGTCTGCCATCGGTTTTAGGTCCACCCTGTATTCTTTCCAGAGTTTCCCCAATTAGTTCAGCCAGAAGAACAGCCAGTATACCAGCCAGGATAAGGGCATCGAAAGCGCCGGCTCCACCAATGTGTACGGTACCCGCCTGACCTGCACGTACTAAATAGAAATACTGTCCCACATCCAGAGTCAGAACTCCTATTACCGCCGCAAAGAAAGCCCCCCGCCGGGATCTCCCCGCCAGGTAACCTACGATACCAGCTACAATAGGATAAATGTAGAGGGGGTCAATAAACATGTTCTCGGGCTCAGCCCCCAGAAAGCGACCAGCCAGGAATAAGGCCAGGGCAGTGACTCCAGCAGCAACAATAGCCCGGATTTTTTCATAGCCGGTACCTGCTCCCAGTAAAACATAACCGGCTAACCCGACTACTATTAGACCTCCCAGGTTTATAATAATCCTGGGACCTAAGGGGATATCAATGAAGCTACCAATAATGATTGCGGCTATAACAGCCAGGGCTGCTTTGTCTGAAAGTCGCAAGCGATCCAGTACCCGGTGAGCCACACCGAAGTATATGAGTATGGAAATGACTACCAGGGCTATTAATCCAAAGGGGAAATTAACCATGCTCTTCATCCTTTCTAATTCTTTTATCTGCAGATATTTTTCCCCTTTGCTATGAGATTATGTGCAAAACAGCCACCCATAAATGAGTGGCTG
>JAQUGU010000115.1:2972-5636 GCA_028683995.1 Syntrophomonadaceae bacterium
AATTCTTAATTTTTAATTCTCAATTCTTAATTGATTTAGCGTTTTGCCCATTGGGTGGGGTCGATGTCGCGGGCTCTTAGCCATTCGGCGGTGGGGCCTAAAATTATAACCGGTTTTTCCGCCAGAGTCTTAATATCCCCAGCCCCACCCATTAAAAAAACAGCCCGCAGGCGGTACAAAAAATCGTTTATCCAACGATCCAGTTCATCGGCTCCTTGATGTAATAGTATTCTTAGCAGTGAACCAGCTATTCCCACCATATCAGCACCCAGAGCCAGGGCCTTGGCTACGTCAGCAGCAGACCGTATTCCCCCGGAAGCTATAATTTTTACCGGCAAATTGCTGGCTAAAATTTCCAACAGGCTTACTGCGGTAGGTATACCCCAGCTATTTAACTCTCCCTGAAAGGCTCCCCCACGTTTATCTTCGATGGCTATAAAGTTGGTACCTCCCTGTCCCCCGGTGTCAAATATCCTTACCCCGGCATCATATAACCGCTTTACACTTTCGCGGGAGAAACCAAATCCAACTTCTTTTGCTATCACCGGTACCGGGCAGGTTTCTACAACCCGGGCTACTTGCTCAATAATACCTTTAAAATGGCGGTCTCCTTCCGGCATAGCCAATTCCTGGGGAACATTAAAATGTAACTGCAAAGCATCGGCATTTATCATGTCTACAGCAGCTATGGCATCATCACTGCTAGCAGCAGCACTAAGGTTAGCTATAATAAGCCCATCAGGGTTATATTCCCGAACTACGGAAAAACTTTCTTTCCAACCTGATTCCTCCAGAGCTATGGTCTGTGAACCTACCGCCATAGCCAGTCCATATTTCTGGCAGAGTCCAGCTAAAGTCCGGTTAATATCACGAGCGGGTTCAGTTCCACCGGTAATAGCATTAACTATCAGGGGAAACGCCAGTTCTTTTCCCCAGACGTTAAGCCTTAAATCGATGTCTTCCAGGTTAAGTTCCGGAACTGAGCAGTTTAACAGCCGTATGTCCTCAAATCCTGTAGATGTAGGACCATCAGGAGTCTTTCCGGCTATGGAAATATGCTCAATCTTACGCTGGCCTCTTATTATAATAACCTCCCTGCTATTTTTTGGGCTTCTGCCAAAGCCTTGGGGTCATTAACGTTAAAAAACACCTCTTTTACGTTACCAAACTTTTGCAATTCATCTTCTTTTAATACCAACGCATTTAGTTCGCTAAATATGCGGGTAAGTTTCAGTTTATCATGCTCAAGACATTCGGTAAAAACCGGCAGGCAAGTCCGGTTATAGACTGCTGCCAGGGGTTGTAAATAAGATGCTATTTCCGGAACCACACTATCATAAGTGCTAATCTTGCCTAACATGTACTGTACCAGTTGTATATTCATAAAAGGCATATCACAGCCCAGAATAAACATCCGGTCATGGCTGGCATTTACCAGTGCTGAGTGTATCCCTCCTACCGGTCCCAGGTAAGGATAAATATCCCGGTAAACCGGCAAGCCAAAGCTGGTAAAAAATTCAGGCTCATTGCTGATAATAATTATTTCTTGAAATAAGGGCTGTAACTTCTCAATTATAATCTGGATAACTGGTTTACCGGCAACTTCGGCAAAGGCCTTATTAAACTTCATACGAGAACTTCTACCACCAGCCATAATTACTCCGCTAGTCTGCACCACTTACACCTCGCAGTAAAAAAAGGCTGCCTACGGCAGCCTAGAACTTCACGCCTCACCCACTGTTCATTGCACTGCAACCCTGACAACTGACAGGAAGCGTTTTTGAGCCTCCCCCGGTATTAAACAAGGACAGTAACTGCTTAACGTCCTCGGAATCGCATTCCGGACATTTAACTTTATCTTTATCAGCATTAGAAATCATAATATCAAATTTTTTACCACATTGGTGGCAAAGATAATCAAATATTGGCATCCTATCACCCCGTTTGCCTATTCAACCTCTTCATTTTCCTGTTCATCCAGGTACTGCTGAACTTCATTGGATTCCTCTTCTTCCTGGACCTGTTTTATAGATAATCCAATTCTTTTCTCTTCCGGATCAATACTAATAATCTTAATCCTAATCTTTTCATTAACTGAGACCACATCTTCCGGTTTCTCAACCCGGTAATTGGCCATCTGGGATATATGAACCAGACCATCTACTCCCGGATCCAGTTCCACAAAGGCTCCGAAAGGAGCAATCCTTACTACGGTTCCTTCTACGATATCACCTTCGTGATATTTTTCCTGAGCTATTTCCCAGGGACTCTTAAGCAGTTTTTTGCGGCTCAGGGAGACCCGTTCTTTTTCCCCATCCAGGGCTAAAATATAAACATCAATTTCATCGCCTTCATTTAATATATCTGAGGGGTGTTCCACCCGGCGATGTTCCATTTCCGATACATGCAGCAACCCTTCAAAACCACCCAAATCAATAAAGGCCCCGTAATCAACAATACGTTTAACTCTTCCCGGACGGGTCTGGCCTTCTTCAATATTTTCCCAGAATTCCTTTTTCAGGCGATTTTTCTCTTCTGCCACCAGTTCTTTACGGGAGAGTACAATCTGGGAACCCCGTCTCTTATTGCGATTAAATTCAATAATCTTAAACTGCAGGGTTCTGCCAATATACTGCTCCAGGTTCTTGACATAGCCATCTTCAA
>JAQUGU010000116.1 GCA_028683995.1 Syntrophomonadaceae bacterium
TGCCTGTTACAATACCGGGAATATCGCGCCGGTTTACAATAAAATTGATCCCTGCAATACCTAGTAGCAGTGGCCATAATAAACTGACCAGATAGGTGAAGCTAATTTCCACCAGACCGAAATTGTCAAGCAGGGCAATTACACCTATCACAATAATGAGTATACCGGCAAGATAGCGACCGCTAATTTTTTGCATATATTGCTCTCCTTTTCTGCAATAACCCACATATCTATTATATGCTCTTTTGGGCGGTTATCATATGCGGTCCGGCAATAAATACACCGGCTTGCCGATACCCGGGTTTAATGTTAATATAAAGCCATAATTTAAGATAGATTGGAGAAGGCAATGCGCAAGCAAATTCTGGTCTAAATAAATATATGCAGGTTCAAGGGAAGGAGGCGCAATTCTTCCAATAGACCTTTGTGTCCAGAATGCTTGTAACTTATTGTTTAAATAATAATCTAGTCATATAACTGAAATGGTTTGGTGACTAAAATATTTGTATATTAAAAGGCTGTAAGTGACAGGTGTTACTTGCAGCTTTAAGTTTTTCTGGAGGTGTTTTTGATGTTAATAAGCTGTCGTAAACTCACAAAAAGCTTTGGCGATAAAGTGGTTCTTAATGGTTTGGGAATGGATATATGCCAGGGTGACAGAATTGGCCTGGTAGGCCGTAACGGAGCTGGCAAAACCACTCTGGCCAACATTCTGGCCGGAGGTCTGGCGTATGATGAAGGCAGTATGATTAGTACCCGTCAGAAGCTTAGTATCGGCTATCTGCGCCAGAATGAAGCTGAGCCCGAGCTTTTTTCTAGTGTATTAAGTAATGAAACTATGGTAAATGGTGAATTTCAGCGTTTGACCAGCCACCTGGGTATTAACCGTATCCATGACTGGTCCGGAGAACGATTACGCAATCTCAGTGGCGGTGAAAAAACTAAACTGGCTCTGGCTGCAGTCCTGGCTGCCCAGCCTGATCTTATTATTCTGGATGAACCTACCAACCATATGGACTACCTGGGGGTTGAATACCTGGTAGCGGAACTCAACCGGTTTCCGGGAGCAGCCATTATTATTTCCCATGACCGTTACTTCCTTAATAGTACGGTATCACAAATAGCAGAAATCGAAAACGGAAAGCTAAAAATGTATCCGGGCAATTACTCCCGCTATAGGGAAGCTAAACAGCAAGAAAAGGAAAGTCAATGGCACCGCTACCAGTCCCAGCAAAAGGAACAACAGAAAATCAATGCAACCGCAGACCGGTTAAGAAACTGGTCAGACAAGGCTCACCGTGAATCCCGACAGAAAGGAGAAGGAATAGGAGGCAAGGAGTATTATCGTAAGAAAGCCAAAAAACGCGACCAGGCCATAAAATCCCAGATTAAGCGCCTGGAAAAGATGCGTAAGGAAGGAATTGCACCTCCGACCGAAGACCCTCGGGTAAACTTTGAGGTTAATGCCCGTGAAAAAGGAAACCGGCGCCTCCTGGAAGCAGACGGCATCAGTAAAGCGTACGGGAAATTAACCTTGTTCGAGGATAGCAGCTTTTATATTAACCGGGGTGAAAAGG
This sequence comes from Syntrophomonadaceae bacterium, assembly GCA_028683995.1. Lineage (GTDB taxonomy): Bacteria > Bacillota > Syntrophomonadia > Syntrophomonadales > Syntrophomonadaceae > UBA4844. Next base: position 1,578 of record JAQUGU010000116.1, read on the forward strand.
TTGGCGTTCTTGGCCCCAATGGATGTGGAAAAACTACTCTGGTAAAGCTGATTCTCCGTTTGGAAAATCTGGATGAAGGTAGATTATTTCTGAGCCAGTCAGCTCGGGTAGCCTATGTGAGTCAGGATTTACCCCGGTATGAAAAAGAAAACCTGAAGAGTCTAATACAGGATTGGCCCCTGGAAAAGCAAAAATCTACTTTTCAACTGTTTATTGGTTTGGGGATAGCTTATGATCGTCTATCCGTTGCTCTCGGGGAACTGAGCCGGGGAGAAAGGATGAAAATAGCGATGGGATTGGCATTGATGGATGAATATGATTTCCTTATCCTTGATGAACCTACCAACCACCTGGATATATACAGCCGGGAAGCTCTGGAGGAAAGCTTGAAGCAGTTTCCGGGAGCAATCCTGCTCATTGCCCATGACCGCTACCTCCTGGATCAGGTTTGTGACCGCATGCTGGTCTTTGATAATCAAAAAATAATGCGCATTGAGGGACGGGTGTCGGAATATTTTACCCTAAAACAAGAAACCCTGACAAAGCACAGTTCAGGGAAAGCAGGCAACGGTGAGGAATTACTCCTGTTGGAAACCAGAATATCATGGGTCATCAGCGAATTGAGTCGCTATAAGCCGGGTGAACCTAATTATCTAGTCCTGGAGCAAGAGTATAATGAACTTATAGAGCAGCGAAAAAGGCTTAATAGGGAGCGATAAAAACTTGCCGCTAATTTATGGTACTGATCTCTTTTATTAACCAGAGCAATAAATCCTCCGGTATCAATAAACAGTTTACTCTTGAAGATATAAGTAGCACCGTAACTTGCCATAATATATATAAAACCATCAAAAGGCGGAGTCATGGAAAATACCAGGAGAATTACAAACAGGTATACCAACGCCCAGTATATCGATTTTTTTAATACCAGCAGATCTTTTAATATCAGCTTATCCATTTTGATTCCCCCTAACATAATAAACCATGATATCATCCAAACCTGGCTGCTCCAGCAGCACCTTATCCCCGAAAACCTGGCGTACACTTCGGGGATCGGCAGTCAAGCCTTCAAAGCCATACTGATTTTTACGTAGGCCGATAAACAGTCTTTCGGTCTCCGGGGTCAGGAGATTAATATCTTCCTTTAACAGCACATGGCCCTGCAGCACCTCGTCTTTACCCTGGCAAAAAACAATCTCTCCCTGATTAATGAAACAGATGAAATCCGCTACCCGTTCCAAATCAGTAGTGATATGGGTGGAAAACAGCACGCTTTTGTTTTCGTCCACCATCAATTGCTGCAGGATATCCAGCAGTTCACTACGAAACACCGGATCCAACCCCGAGGTGGGCTCATCCATAATCAGGAACTCTGCGCCATGGGAAAGGGCCACGGCCAGGCCAAATTTAGTGCGCATACCACAGGTAGGCGGTCCGGGACAAATTGAAATAGAAGTGGAATTTGGCGGGATGCGGGAAATGGCTGACCGCACCATGCTGACCAAGTACTTAATCAAGAATATGGCCTTTGCCGAAGGCAAAACCGTAACTTTTATGCCCAAGCCGATTTACGGTGAAGTTGGCAGCGGACTTCATGTCCATATGCACCTGTTTAAAAATGATAAGCCCATTTTCTTTGATCCCAATGGTTATTCCCAGCTAAGCCAGGAAGCTTTATATTTTATCGGCGGTATATTAAAACATGCTCCCGCCCTCTTAGCCTTCACCAATCCCAGCACCAATTCCTACAAACGCCTGGTGCCTGGTTATGAAGCCCCGGTTAGCATGTGTTTTGGCACCGCCAACCGCAGTGCCGTTATCCGGGTACCGGCCTATGCCAAAGCCCCGGAGCATAAGCGTTTTGAATTCCGTTCCTCTGATGCCACCTGTAACCCTTACCTGGCCTATTCAGCGATGTTAATGGCCGGTTTGGACGGAATTGTTAATAAGATTGACCCCAGTGCGGAAGGATTTGGCCCCTATGATGTTAACCTTTATAATTTGCCCCCGGAAGAACAGGCCCGGATTAAAGGTTTGCCCAAATCTCTGGATGAAGCCCTGGATGCCCTGGTAAAAGACCACGACTTCCTGCTGGCTGGTGGAGTATTCCCCCAACGATTAATAGATATATGGATTAAAAACAAACGCCAGGAAGCCCGGCGGGTAAACGACATTCCCCATCCTATGGAATTTGAACTGTACTACGATTTGTAAGTATATCAGGGGGACAGTTCGATATCACTGACGTAGTGCTCTTTTGCGTTTCATTCTGAGCGTTAGCGAAGAATCCAATTAACGTAAACCGTATAATATTACGGACTACCAAAAAAAGAGAGCCTTCGTCTCCTGCAGCTCCTCAGGATGACATTTATGATACTTTTTCAGCAGTATCGGGCGATTCTCTTATGGGTGCAATCATAAGGAGTGCTTCTATTGGCCTATAATCTGCTGTTTACCTGATCCAGTAAGGATTCTAAGCAATAGGCTCAATACACTGTATATCGTCATTTTTGGGATAGATTTTTGTCCTTTATCGTTTAATTTCAATACCACCCAGAATAGAAAGGCAATTTAGGTTGAGTATTTTATCAGCGCTTTGTAAATCACCGCTTTGCATAGTTGCACTGCCTACTATTCCCCCTGACTCCCGGCCCAGTAAATCAATTCCGCCCATTGCTGCAGTTCCCTTACAGGTTACGGCCACGTCTTCAGGCACGATAACGGTTATACCACCCATAATAGCGGATAAGCCAAGATTGATCTCCCTTTCGCGGAAGGTGGCTTGGCGTATATCAAGTTCAATACCACCCATTAGCGCAAGATAATCTGCACTTTCGAGCTCCCACCCCGCGTTGTTCTTCTCCACAGCGCCCATTATAGCCAGATGTCCGGAACTATTAGATTTGTTTTTACCTAGCAGACTGAAACCGATTAAGATAATAACAACAGGCCAGAATCCCTGCCAAAAGTTTTGCATATTAATATGCCAAAACCCTGCATTATGCCCCAGGAAAATCACTCCCAAAGCAATCAGTAAACTACCTGTTAGCATACCAGGAATATCACGCCGGTTTATAATAAAGTTAATCCCGACAATACCTAGTAGAAGTGGCCACAATAAACTGACCAGATAACTGAAACTGATGTTGACCAGACCGAAATTATTGAGCAAGGCAATTATACCTATCACAATAATCAGTATACCGATAAAATAGCGACCGCTTATTCTATGAATATGAATGCTCTCCTTTCCTGCAATAACCCACATATTCTATTGTATGTTCTTTTTTGGGGAGAAAGTCTTTTTCATCTGGTTATGTTAACACCCTATTCCCCCTGTATAGTCTTAAATAAACTTGAACGGTTAATCACAATTGTTCTAAAAAATCTACAAACGGTTTAAACTGTTGGTTACAAAGACGGGCAAGCTCTTTATATAAAACCTTGCTTAATATGGCGGGTGCATCAACTGTATCAACATACCTCTTATTATAAGTTGCAAAAACATCTTCAACCACTCGTTTGGGAGGGCAGTCGTTATTCTGTTCCTCCACCGGAAGTTTCCATATCCTTTTAACCCTACTTATACCTAAACGGTTGGCTAAAGCCGCCGGACTAGCTAAAATCAAGGCTTCCAAATCATATTTAAAGCAAAAAACCTTAAACCGGCTTTCTAATAATCCTTTTTCGCTAATTCCCTTTTTCTCCAATGCTTTTGAAAAATTAAAGTTAATCCCGCTAATCAACTCGTCTACAGTTTCATGGGCAAATCCTTTGTTTTTAGGATAGAGATCAGTAAGGCAACTACTATAGTTTGCGGTTCATTAAGTAATATATTTACCGCTTTCTCCGGTACCTTCATAATTACTGATTTCTTCTTATCTCCGGTAGGTGCCTCAATGAAGGAGATTTGGATCCCTGCCTGAAGTTTTTCACTAATTAGCGGATCCAGTAAACTGCTCATAGCATATTTGTCTGATGGCCCCTCAACGTAAATTAATACCTTATTCATAATAAAACCTCTAATTCATCATTACGA
>JAQUGU010000117.1 GCA_028683995.1 Syntrophomonadaceae bacterium
TAGCTACTCCTGGTATACGTTGGCGAATTTTATGGGTCAGTTCCAGGTAATGTTCACGGGTATAGCGGCGGTTCATTCGGCGTAATACGTCATTACTACCAGCCTGCAAGGGTACATGGATATGCTCGCAAACCTTGGGCAAGATTGCTACCGCATCAATCAGCTTATCTGACATATCTTTAGGGTGGGAAGTGGTGAAGCGGATACGGTCAATCCCTTCCACGGCAGAAGCCCTCTTTAGCAAATCGGCAAAATCAATTTCTTTGTCCAGGCCATAGCCATAAGAATTTACGTTTTGCCCCAGCAGAGTTACTTCCCGATAACCCAGAGCGGCAACCTCTTCTAATTCTTTTACTATATCTTCAGGTTGACGGCTTCTCTCCCGACCCCTGGTATAGGGAACTATGCAATAACTACAAAAATTATTGCATCCGTACATTATGTTTATATAGGCGCTTAGACCGGGGCGACGTTGGGAAGGCATTGCTTCTATTACCATTCCTTCCTGCTCCCATACCCGGTAAACTGCCTGTTTCTGGAACCTGGCTTCTTCGATTAGATGGGGTAGTTCATGAATATTATGGGTGCCGAAGACCACATCCACTCCTGATTTTTTAAGCTTCTTTCGCACCTCCGGCAACTGGGCCATGCACCCTCCGAAAGCAATCAGAGTTCCAGGCTTCTTTCTCTTCAAGACCATTACTTCACCCAGCTTACCATAAACCTTATTTTCTGCGGAATGGCGAACACTACAGGTGTTAAAAATAATGATCCCGGCATTTTCCACCGTATCCGTAGCAGTATAACCCATCGCCTCCAGCAATCCGGCAATGATTTCTGAATCCCTCACATTCATCTGGCAACCATAGGTCAGGATATGATATTTGCTGAAATTATTAAACTCAGCACTTTCTTGCATCTGTCAACCTCCCTTGGCTTATACTATTATACCGTTTTTTGGTCAAATATCGAATTTCCTGGCCCGGCGATCTATGGAGATAAAAAAGGAGGGCTAAAAGCCCTCCTTCTCGAAGCTTAGACTATTTTAATAGTTCATCTATTACCGACTTTAATTCTGGCAGCATAATCCCACCCGCAAATTTGGGTTCACCATTAATAAGGGTAATGGGATAGGGATAACCCATTTGCAGGACCTGGTTTATCATGGGATAGTCCTTAAGGCCGGTTTTCTCGACATCTACATAGTTTACCTGAATTTTATCGCCGTATTCTCCTTTAAGATCACCTGCTAACTTTTCCGTCTGGGCAGCATAATCGATATTGGAACCACAACTAGCTGCTGATGCGCACCCCGCACAACCACCAGCGGCGGGAGAATGGCTACCATGTAATACCTCTACCAGAACCTGTCCTTCATTTGCCATTAGAAATCCTCCTTATATTAAAACGTATACTGTAGTCAACGTTTCCAGTATAGTAGAATGATATCAACAAAGCCTAATAGAATCAATAGTTTATTAATACCTTGTGTTTATGAGTATTGCCAAATGTCATATCAAATATTTCGGTAAAACCAAGATCACATTATCTTATTACGGTTAATTTCCAGTTCCTGGGTTAACTCCAGAAACATTATGAATTTATCCACCAGTACGGGCTGAAATTTTCTGCCCCGATCATTAAGTAGTTCCCTAACCGCATCAATTGGAGATAAGGCGCTGCGGTAGGGGCGGTTATTTATCATGGCATCATAGGCATCGACAATAGACAGTATTCGGCAAACTAGCGGAATGTCATTACCCCTTAACTGAAAAGGATAACCATTGCCATCCCAGTGTTCATGATGATGCAGGATATACTCGGCTACACTTGAAAGTACCTTGGATTCCACAGCAATACGATAACCGATTTCACTATGACTGCGCATAATTTCCCATTCGTAATCGTTTAATGGACCATTTTTAAAAAGAACCTCATCAGGAACTCCAATTTTACCAATATCATGAGTAACAGCAAGTAGTGCCAATACTTCCAGGTCATCGCCGTTTACATCGATTATGCGGCCAAAGCCCATAGCCATTTCTTTCATCCGTTCGGCATGTTCTTCCGTCATATGATCACGTACACTTAATGTGGATTCAAGTGTGCGTAAAATATTATTCCGGGCACTCATCTGTTCAAATAGTTTGGACCGGTACATGGCATTATCGGCATTGCGTACCACAATATCCAAAGGCGGTTCGGCTGAGCTGCGGGTAAAGCTGCCAATAGCCACACTGAGATAAATTCCTTCCTCATTTTTATTAATTTGGGTAATCATATTCAGAATACGGGTCTTGGTAGTGCCGACCTTTATCTCATCTGCCCCTGGCATAATAATGGCAAATTCATCCCCACCAATTCGGGCTGGAACAAAGCCAGGCATAGAAATTTCTTGCAAAATCAACCCCATCATTTGAATAATACGGTCGCCCTGCGCATGTCCCATAGTATCATTTATTAACTTTAAACCATTAACGTCACATATTATTATGCCCAGTGGAACTGTTTCTTCTAATTCCAGACGATTAATTTCCTGTTCAAAATAGCTGCGATTATATAGGCCGCTTAAAGCGTCATGTTCGCTGAGATAACGTAGTTTATTGCGTACACTGGCCTTTTCCTTTATATCGCGGGCAGTAATAATCAATTCCGGTGAAACAACTGTTTCAGACCGGGAAACGTTAAATTCCAATGTAATTGTTTCGCCGTTGCGCTTGATAATGGTGATTTCATAAGGAGGAGAATACTCCCCAGCAAGATGGCTAAGGAGTTTATGCCTGAATGTCTCCTGGTAACGAGTATCTACCAGGTCAAAAATGTTCATCTGGGTAAGTTCTTTTTCAGAATAACCAGTAACTTGAATGCAAACACGATTTACATAGCCGAAATTACCATCTGCATCCACGGTAAATAGCATATCGGGCAGTTGATTAAGCAAATCTTGAAAACCTGACATCCCCCTGGGAACCGGAATATTCTTCATCATGTACCGACCCCCCCATGGATAACTTACTTCAATATTCTATAAATACCTTAGTATTCCTGCTTGATAATTAAAATAATGTGCATTGGGAATGGGTTTTTTTGCATCTATTTACATTCTCCAGGCTGTGTTATGCCTCTGGTTGTACTGGTAACCTCAATAACAGCTTAGATTCAATATGATGCTATAGGAGTCCCTATTGCATGCCCTTGTTTAAAGGCTTTAAGATTTATGTTCAGGGCTTTAGGAGGAACCATGGCATGAATTGCCTTTTCCACTTCTGCTTCCGGTAATCCAATAACTGCTGCCAGTATTCCTACCAGAACCACATTGGCAGCGCGAACATTGCCACATTCTATTGCGATGCTGCTGGCATCAACCACCATAGTCTTTTCTACCAGCTGAGCTATGCGCTGGTCTATGTCATCTGGATATTTCAGCTTACCACTCATAACCGGGAGTGGATCCACCCGGTCATCGTTTATGATAACCATGCCATCGGCTTTTAAATAGTCCAGCCAGCGGGCTGCTTCCAGTTTTTCAAATGCCAGTATAATATCGGCATCGCCTTTGCTAATTATGGGCGAGTAGATTTTCTCCCCATATCGTACCTGGGAGACCACACTGCCGCCGCGCTGGGCCATACCGTGAATTTCGGATACTTTAACATCATATCCCAACTGTACTGCTACCTGGGCCAGTATTCGGCTGGTAAGCAAAGTACCCTGACCTCCAACTCCAACAATAAGAATGTTCATCGCTTTGCTTGCCATAACTAACCCTCCATTATCTTAATCGCGTCAAAGGTACAAACCTGAGCGCATAGTTCGCAGCTAACACAAGTATTGGGATTTATTACTGCCAGTTTCTCATCTTCTACAAAAAATATGCCGGTACAGCCAATACGAATACAGAGCTTGCAACCTTTGCATAAATCATTCTGAATAACCATTTTCTTATTAACTGGTGGTTTAACCAGCAGAGCACAGGGACGCCGGGCTATTATTACGGAAGGTTCTCTGCGCTGCAGTTCCTCCTCCAGAGCCTGTTGCAATTCATCAAGCCGCAGGGGGTCTACCATCCGGACATTATTTATACCTACTGCTTTTACCAGAGCCTCCAAATCTAGTTTAGGCGCAGGCTCTTTTTTAATCGTCAACCCGGTGGCGGGGTGATCCTGGTGACCGGTCATAGCGGTGGTGCTATTATCCAATATCACTATCGTGGAAGTTCCCTGATTATATACGATATCAATTAAAGGGGTTATACCGGAATGAACAAAAGTGGAATCCCCAATTACTGCCACTACTTTACTGGGATCAACTCCCCCTGCCTTTTCCATCCCCATAGCCATCCCAATACTGGCACCCATGCAGACACAAGCATCCATACCATCGAGGGGACTTAAGGCGCCCAGAGTGTAACAGCCGATATCTCCCATTACCTTCAGGCGCATTTTTTTCAGAGTATGAAAAACACCGCGATGGGGGCAACCCGGACACATAAGTGGCGGGCGCGGGGGTATTTCTTTATCCAGTTCAAAACCCTGAGCCGGGGCAATTCCTCCCAGGTGCAGGGCGATGTATTCCGGACTATACTCGCCCAGCAGGGTAAAAAGCTCCTTACCCTCTACCGCAATCCCCCAGGATTTTACCTGCTCCTCAATTACCGGTTCCAGCTCCTCAACTACTACCAAACGCTCAACCCCCTGGGCAAATTCACGAATGACTTTATCCGGCAGGGGATTTACCAGGCCCAGTTTTAGTACTGATATCTCTGGCATGACCTCCTTGACGTACTGGTAACAGACACCACTGGTAATAACACCTAGACGGCGATCTCCCCATTCTATGTGGTTTATTTCAGTATTATTGGAGTATTCCCTTAATCGCAGCAGTCTTTTTTCTACTTCGACATGCCGTCCCCGAGCAAATCCGGGTAGCATTACATACTTGGGAGCATCTTTTTTATATTCCTTAATCTCAACCTCCTGGCGCTCTCCTTCTTCCACCAGGGTCTGGGAATGAGCCAGGCGGGTGGTGATACGGAGCATAACCGGAGTATCAAATTCTTCACTGATGTCAAAAGCCAGGCGGGTAAAATCAAGAGCTTCCTGGCTGTCCGAGGGTTCTATTACTGGCAGTTTGGCAAAACGTCCATATCCTCGGTTGTCCTGCTCATTCTGAGAAGAATGCATCCCCGGGTCATCAGCGGATACAATAACCAAACCTCCATTAACACCAGTGTAAACAAAGGTGTACAACGGGTCAGCAGCAACGTTGACCCCAACATGTTTCATGGCTACCAGGGTTCTGGCTCCACCTATAGATGCACCTGCACCTACTTCCATGGCCACCTTTTCATTGGGTGCCCATTCACCATAAACTCCAGGATAATGGGCCAAATTACTTACTATTTCCGTACTGGGTGTGCCAGGATAGGCAGTAGCCACCGTAACACCAGCTTCATAAGCCCCTCTGGCAATAGCGTCATTTCCTATCATAAGCCTCTTCATAATTTCTGTTCTCCCCTGCCCCTCATTCTAGTATATACAAAAGGCCTTTCCTCCTCA
>JAQUGU010000118.1 GCA_028683995.1 Syntrophomonadaceae bacterium
GGGGTTTTGACCAATATTACCCCGCCTACCCTGGTTCATGGGCATAACCTGATTTCATTGATAAGCCAGGTAGAAACCCTGGTAGTCAATTTTACGGCTGAAGAAGGGGAAATTGAATTAAACATCGCTACCGAAAACTAATCATTTGGCATCTTCCATAAGCTGTAAACGGTAATAAAGGGTGCTGCGCGAAATGCCCAGATAGCGGGCGGTGGCCGTCTTATTTCCGTCATGCAGTTGGAGCGCTTTAAGGATAATATCATTAGATATCTTATCCAGGGGCATGCTCCCGGGTGGTAAAAAGAAATCATCAGGGAGAATAGGTTTATCCGGATTTTCTTGCTCGTTCTCCAGCGTCTTCAAACGCAACGTATCCAGATGCTGGGGCTGGATAGTAGTATCGTCATTCATCAGCACTATCCACTCAATAATATTGCGCAATTCCCTAACATTACCCGGCCAGTGATACGCTTCCATAATACGGGCAGCCCGGGGATCTATTTTTTTAAACTGCCGATTAGCCTGTTCGGATATCTCCATCATAAACATCCGGGTCAGCGGAATTATAGCCTCCGGTTGTTTCCTTAAGGGGGGTATATACACATGACCCATGTTAAGGCGATAATACAGGTCCTCTCTAAAAGAGCCCCGTTTAACCAGGTTTTGCAAACGCTGGTTGCTGGCACAGATAATCCGCACATCAGTCTTTATCAGGTTTAGCCCCCCTACCCGGTAAAATTCTTTTTCCTGGAGTACCCGCAATAGTTTAGCCTGCAAATCAAGCGGAAGTTCGGATATTTCATCCAGAAACAGAGTGCCACCACGGGCCATATCCAGCTTACCTTGCTTACCCTGGGGTAGACCACCGGAAAAGGTTCCCGCTTCATAACCGAAGAGTTCACTTTCAAATATATTGGGGGACAGAGCGGCACAGTTCAGGGCCACAAAGGGTAGAATTGTTTTTTCCTCTCCGAAGTGAATGTAGCGAGCAACCAGTTCTTTACCGGTACCAGTCTCTCCTTCTATTAACACCGGTATGGAGCGGTTATGATAAAGTTTTAGAGCCAGGGAAAAAACCTGTTCCATTTGAGAAGAAAAAACCCCTACTTTAGAAGAATCAGAGCCGGCAGGGTTAGGAATTACCTCTGTCTGGACAGCAGTTTCTGCAGGTGATTCCTGGACAATGATTTTTGCCCGAATTTCTGCCTGGTGTCGGGCTACTCTTTCGGTAGTTTTGACCAGTTCATCTATATCCAAAGGCTTTAACAGGTAATCAAAAGCCCCTGCTCTTATGGCTGCAATACTGTTATCCATATCCGCAAAAGCAGTGAAAATTACCTTATCTACCTTCCTGGCGGCAGGTAAATCAGATAGCTCCTGTAAGAGTTCCAGTCCTGACATACGGGGCATACGATTGTCAGTTAATAGTAGATTAAAATCTTGCCGGGTAATTAGCGCCAATGCTTGTTCGCCATCGCCAGCTTCCACCACATGGTGTCCTAATTTGCGCAGGAACTCGGCTACATAGGAACGGCTGCGGTTTTCATCATCGACTAGAAGAATGTTCATCTCATAGCCCTCCTTCTCGAATGGACTCTAATACCGGAAATTTTACCGTAAAAGTAGCTCCACTGCCATCCCGGTTGCAGGCCGATATCTGACCTCCCAGGCGTGTGACTATTGTGTGCACCACCGATAATCCCAGTCCCATTCCCTGGCGAACCGATTTAGTAGTAATAAATGGTTCGAAAATAGAATCAAGGACGCTTTCCTCTATACCGGCGGCATTATCACTTACTTCCAAAATAACGAAATTTTTATCTTGCCAGGTGGAGCATGATATTTCCCTATGTTTGTATCCAACTTTGTCTAATTCCTGTATGGCATTGGCTAAAAGATTAATTATTATTTCATCCAACCGGTTAGGATTGGCATAAATTTGGGGAAGATCCGGGTGAAGATTAGTACTCACCTTAATATCGTGGGCTGCAAGCTGGCGACCCAGTAATTTTAAAGTTCGGATAATGCTATCATTTAAATTACATGGCTCCAGCCGGGGATTGGCATTAATTTTAGCAAATGAGCGCATATGGCGAATAATTTCGTTAATACGATGTAGTTCAACCGAGATTTCCTCCAGTTTTTCAAACACTTCGGAGGATGGTATCTGGTAATTTCTATCGTAGTAATAGAGCATCCCATCTACCAGAACCTTAATAGAGTTCAAAGGTTGAGCAATTTCGTGTACAATTCCCGCTGACATAGCACTTAGTGATGTAAGTCGCTGTATGGCCGCCGTTTGTTTCTGCAGGCGGTTCTGTTCCTGTCTCAGTTTTATTTGCTCACTGATGTCGGAGAACAGAATAATAAAACGGTAACTCGGTTCATTTTCATTGCGAATAGAGGTAATGGAAAGTTGGCAGGGAAAGGTAATGCCATTTCTACGACAGGCTATAATGTTACCTCGCCATTTGCCCTTTCTATCTACTCCTTTATTCATCTCTACTATTTGATTATCACTTAAATTAATAAGATTAAAACCCCGGTAATCCGTATCCACAACTTCATCAAAGCTATAACCGGTCAAATCACTGAAGGTTTGATTTACCCATATAATTGCTCTCCCCTCAAGTACCATGACCCCCTGGGATATAAAACGCAGAGCCTCCTGCAATGATATTTCTCGGGAGATATCGGTAACAAAACCGTAATACAACGGGCAATCTGCATTACTGGAGTGAGCCTGGCGTACAGTATATTTAATAGGTACCAGAGTACCATCCTTGCGCCGTAATTTCTGCTCGAAACTGGTTGCACTTTGGTTCTGGGATAATAGGGTAAACAAAGTAGCTTCTTGTCCGCGCAAGTAGGCTGGTACCAAAGCATCTATCCAGTTGATTTCCTTTAATTCCCGGCTGCTGTAACCGGTAAGTTCTTCAAAGGCTCGGTTCCAATAACTTATATGCCCATCCTGGTACCCAGCAGCAAAGGGATTAGTAGAATTGTCCACCACTTCTTTAAACATCTGCAAATGCTTCATGGTTTCGGTTTCTTCGGTGATAGAAGCCGGATGATGCTGGTTATGATTTTGCTTATGGTCAACAGACATTATAGAAAGCCCTCCACTGAGTATAGGTTAACAATATAGGATAATATCTCCTACCCATAAAAATATTACTGCTTTATCCATTTAACGGGCATATAAGAATATTCTACATATATATTTTTTTTCCTCCTGAATTTTACATCTTATCGTATTTGGATAATCGGTGCTACAGTACAGGACAGGGGGACGTACATGAGATGTCAAGGGGACGGGGTTATTGACAACTTTGGCCATGCAGGGGATGTTTGGTTAGCTCCACCCTAATTATTCCAATACTTCCGATCCAGGCTGCGGTATTGCAAGGCTTCGGCCAGGTGCGCAGTTGTTATACGTTGTGCGCCTTCCAGGTCGGCAATAGTGCGAGCAATCTTTAATACCCGATCATAAGCCCGGGCACTTAAATGCAAACGGTCAAAAACGCTTTTAAGCAAGTTCTGGGAAGCATCATCCAGGTTACAGTGTTTACGAACATCTGCCGGTCGCATCTGTGAGTTAAGTTTTATTTTACTGTGGGCAAAACGCTTTTGCTGGATATCCCGGGCATTTATAACCTTTTCCCTTAAGGATGCAGAACTTTCTCCTCCACCATGTTCCTGCAGTTGATCAAGTTTTACCCGGGGTACTTCCACATGTAAATCCATCCGATCCAGCAGGGGGCCGGAAATCCTGCCCAGGTATCTCTGTATCTGGGGAGGAGTACAATTGCATTCCAGATCGGAACCAAAGTGACCACATGGACATGGATTCATAGAGGCAATGAGGGTGAAGTTAGCCGGATAGGTGCAGGTAGCCTGAGCTCGTGCCACCGTTACTATCCGGTCTTCCAGTGGTTGCCGCAGTGCTTCCAACACATCCCGGCTGAACTCGGGGAACTCATCCAGGAACAAAACCCCATTTTGGGCCAGGGAAATTTCTCCCGGTCGAGGGATTCTACCCCCACCGATTATGCTGGCACTGGAGGCATTTTTATGAGGTGCCCGAAAAGGTCTCTGGTTTACAAGAGGGTTACTGCTGTCAAGCAAACCGGCTACTGAATAAATGCGCGTAGTTTCTAATATTTCATCCCGCTGCATTTCCGGCAAAATTCCAGGTAAACGTCTGGCCAGCATAGTTTTACCCCCACCGGGAGGGCCAATCAAAAGAATATTATGCATGCCCGCAGCCGAAATCAAGAGCGCCCGTTTGGCCGATTCCTGTCCCTTAACGTCAGCAAAGTCGAGAATACTGTCCAGGATAGAACCCTGCGGAGAATAGGCCTGGACCGGGGTTAAAGCGTTTTCACCTCGGATAAAATCACATAGTTCCTTCAGACTATCCACTACAAATGATTTAACTTCACTTACCAGCCCGGCTTCATGGCTGTTACCAGCTGGAATAACAAAGGCGACCTCGTCTTGCATTTTAGCCAGTTCCAGAACCATGGGTAAAACTCCTGGAACCATACGCAGGTCACCGTTAAGTGATAGTTCTCCGCAAAAATAGAAACTATCCAGAGGTATGTATTCCACCTGTTCGGAAGCAATCAGGATACCCAGGGCTATAGCCAGGTCAAAATGACTGCCTTCCTTTTTTATATCGGCGGGGGCCAGGTTAATGATAATCTTGCGGTTGGGAAATTCGAACCCCGAATTCCTTAAAGCTGATCTTACCCGTTCCCGCGCTTCCCTGGTTGCCTGAGAAGCTAGGCCAACCAGCTCAAAACCCGGAAGCCCGGTTTGTATGTCTACTTCAACTTTTACGGAAGTAGCTTCAATACCGTTTATGACCATAGTATTAAGAGAAGCCAGCACAATATCACCTGCAGTTACAAAGTTTACCTTATTTTAACACAGGTGATTAAATATGGCTTTATAACATGGGTAATTTAACTATGGCTATTTTCCATCCGTGGTTGCGTGCTTGCGTATGCCCTAAGGGTATGCCGGCACTAGTGGCGGTAAATCTCTTTTAACCTGAGTGAAATTGGGACGACTAGATTCTGGATGTAGGTTTAAAGTCCTCATAAAAACATGATTCCGTGAAAAAACAGGATATATAGAAGAATTTTTGACATGTAAAAAAGAGGATTTTGTTACAATTTTCAGAAACTATTAATAACCAATATAAAAGTTTGGAGGCGAGTTATTGCAGCATTTACCCTGGATTTTAATTGTAACCGGATTCGCGACTGGTTTCCTGGCTACTTGGATAGGATTGCAACTGGTCAATATTAGGCCAAATATATATAAATTAATTATAGTTGCCTTCTTCTATAGCGTGTTGAATGTCTTAGTTCGCAGCTTCCCTATACCTTTTGGCGGTCATTTTATTATTTTACTGGCAGTGTTATATATCATGATTATGGTGAGTTGGAGGCTAGGCCTATTTCGGGCGTTAATTCCCACTTTTTTTGGTATGCTAATTTTAATGCTTTGTGAA
>JAQUGU010000119.1 GCA_028683995.1 Syntrophomonadaceae bacterium
TGTATGTTCATGATGCTAATAAGAATGTTATAGAAGAATTAGAAACCCGGGGTTTGCTTTTAAAGGCGGCCAAAATTGAGCACCAGTATCCCTATTGCTGGAGATGCAAGCACCCCATAATCTATCGCGCTACCGAACAATGGTTTGCCTCGATTGATGGTTTTCGCCAGGATGCGTTACAGGCCATTGACAGTGTGCGCTGGATTCCAGCCTGGGGACGGGAACGAATCTATAACATGGTAAAAGACCGGGGTGACTGGTGTATATCCCGCCAGCGTACCTGGGGAGTTCCCATACCCATATTCTATTGTGAATCCTGCGGTAATACCGTAATAGATGAGAAGACTATTGAAAGGGTCAGTGAACTTTTTGCCCAGCATGGATCGGATATCTGGTTTAGCCAGGAGGCATCTTACTTGTTGCCGGAAGGCTATTGCTGTTCCAGCTGCGGTGGTGATACATTCCGCAAGGAAACAGATACCATGGATGTCTGGTTTGATTCCGGTTCCAGCCATATGGCAGTTTTGGAGACCTATGATGAATTAAGCTGGCCAGCGGATATGTACCTGGAAGGCAGTGACCAGCATCGGGGATGGTTTAATTCCTCATTGTCAACTTCGGTGGCCATAAGGGGTGTGGCTCCTTACCGGCAGGTCTTAACTCATGGCTTTGTAGTCGATGAAAAGGGCAGAAAGATGTCCAAGTCCCTTGGTAATGTAGTCGACCCCCTGAAACTTATTAAGAGCATGGGGGCAGATATCTTAAGGCTCTGGGTTTCTTCAGCTGACTATCGTAATGACGTTTCTGTGTCTGATAATATTATTAAACAATGTGCGGAAGCTTATCGTAAAATCCGTAATACCTGCCGTTTTATCCTGGGCAATGTTTATGATTTTGACCCCACCTCGGAAGCGGTAGCTTATCAGGACCTGAACGAACTGGATAAATGGGCTCTGTTAAGGTTGCATAAGCTGATTAAGCGGGTAAGCAAGGCTTATGAAGATTATGAATTCCATGTAGTCTTCCATGCCGTTCATAACTTCTGTACCGTAGATTTAAGCAATATCTATTTCGATATTCTTAAAGACCGGCTGTACTGTTCCCACCCCCAGGACCCGGAAAGAAAAGCAGCCCAGACCGTGCTTTATGAGCTAATCAATGCTCTGGTGGTAATGTTAACCCCTATACTGGCTTACACCAGTGAGGAAATCTATAGTCACCTGCGTAAGGAAAATGACCCGGAAAGCGTACAACTTCTTGATTGGCCGCAGTATAAAGAAGAGTATATTGACGAAGCCATTGAATCCCGGATGAGCAAAATTTTAGAGGTACGGGATGCTGTCACCAAAGCCCTGGAAGAGGCGCGAAGCCAGAAGGTTATTGGTCATTCCCTGGGTGCCAGTGTTTGTATCTACGCCAATGAAGAGTGGCTCAGTTTACTGAGTACCGTAAATCACCTGGATAAGATATTTATTGTTTCTCATGCCCAGCTTAAAGAAGAGGGGCAGCGCAGCCCGAATGCAGTTTCTTTGGAAGAACTACCCGGTATTTGGGTCGAGGTAGATCCCGCCGGCGGCGAAAAATGCGAGCGCTGCTGGATTATCGAACCCTCAGCCAACGAGGAACATGGCCATCCCGGACTCTGTGACCGCTGTTCCGGGGTTGTTGAGAAACTGTAATACTGAAATAGACCGGGGAGTGGACGCGGACTCGCTTCGCTCGCGCGGATTTCAGCAGGGATTTACGCGGATATTATTAGAATATAACTTAAACCCCATCTGCCATTCATTAATGGTTGCGGGTGTACCTGAAAATATAACTGGTTAATTAAGTATTTTAGCCATTTAATTTGGGTAATAATAATATGGACGCGGATCATGCGATTTAAAACAAGGCGCGAAGTTTGTAGGGGCGAACCCATGTGTTCGCCCGCGGGTAGGCAGTTCATTAGGCGGTAAGAGTAAGGTACCCCGGTGGGCAGACACACGGGTCTGCCCCTACAACTAACGGCCCGTTCGATAAGCCTGGAGTAACAAAAAATATTAGCTTAATCAAAATAATTTGCGTCTAATTATCGGGGAGGGGAATCACAAAAGGAAGAAGAGGTGTTGCTTTGTGGCCCCATACAACCGTTTACTGGCCCGAAAACAAGAATTGGAACAAATGACCGGCGCCTTGCGGGAAAGACTAATGACCCCTCTGGCGGAGACTACCGATGAACTCTCCCTGTATGATCAGCATCCGGCTGATATAGGCTCGGAGGTATATGAGAGGGAAAAAGACAGCGGTATTTTAGAGTTGATGGAACTGGAACTGGAAAAAGTCCACGATGCCCTGCATAAACATGAACAGGGCAGGTATGGAGTATGCGACGTTTGTGGGCAGGCCATCGAACCGGGCCGTTTGGATAGAATGGTTAATACTACCCTCTGTGCCGGTTGTGCCCAGCAACGCCAGGATAGCTTCCGCCGCCCGGCTGAAGAAGAAGTGCTTATAGCCGGTGATATGTCGGACCGAGGCGAGACCTTTCAGGTAGCCGGCTACGAGTATTTTGAAAGTGGCGACGGCTCGTCATCCGGCTAAACCGGGAAGTCTTGATAAAATACGCTGCAGAGTATATATTGTTTTGTAGTGGGGTATGAGGGGTCAGGCTTTAAGTGTACCCCTTACTCCTCCCTCCTCACGCCTAACCAACCATAAAGGAGGCAAGCCGCATTGAAAATTGGAATTTTTACTGATAGTTATAAGCCCTATACCAGCGGTGTTGTCACTTCCATCTGCACATTCAGGGAAGAACTTGAAAAATTGGGGCACCAGATATATATTTTTGCCCCCAGTTATCCAGGATATAGCGAAAATGAGGATGGTGTATACCGGTACTACTCGGTACCTTCACCCACCAATCCCGACTATACCCTGGCTATTCCTATTTATCCAGGGATGAATAGCCTCTTAAAACGATTAGATTTGGATATTATCCATGTTCACTCTCCCTTTACCATGGGCAGGGTAGGACTGCATTATGCCCGCCGGTATGATATACCTATTGTCTTTACTTATCATACCCTGTATGACCAGTATGTCCATTATGTCCCCGTTGCCCAGGATTTAGCCCGGGACGTTACCATTAAATACAGTAAAAACTTCTGCAACCAGTGCGACCATATAGTTGTTCCCAGCCGGGAAGTTGAAACTATTTTGACCGAGTTAAATATCAAAACTCCCCGGTCAGTAATACCTACCGGTGTTCCGCTTGAGAAATTTAGCCATGGTGACCGACAATGGCTGCGAAAACATTATGATATCCCGGAGAAAAACCGGATATTGTTATTTGTAGGGCGTTTGACCAAAGAAAAAAACCTGGACTTCCTGTTGGATGCTTTTAAGCAGGTACACCAGCAGATACCTGATACCAGTCTGGTCATAACAGCTCAGGGTCCTATGGAGGGGGAACTTAAGAAACATGCGGGGCGGCTGGGCTTGGACCTTAAGCAGGATGTTATTTTTACCGGGGTTCTGCCTTTTGACACTCTGGTAAACGTCTACTACTCGGCTGACTTATTTGTCTTTTCATCGGTAACCGAAACCCAGGGGCTGGTTTTAATTGAGGCCATGGCCGCAGGTTTACCGGTAGTAGCAGTTCGAGCTTATGGGGTTCAGGATATGGTCGATGACGGAATCAATGGTTACCTTACTCCCTGTTCTATCCCGGAATTTTCCCAGGCCGTGTGTAAACTGCTGGATGATAAAGAAAATTACCGGTGTTTTAGCCAGAATGCTCTACTAAAGGCAGATAGCCTTTCTTCCCATAATATGGCTAAAAAACTGGAAGAGCTTTACCTGCAGCTGGACATTAGGAATCGGCGTCGTCGCATCCGGGTGAAAGACCTGATCGGATGGTTTGGTTCCTAAAGGAGACATTGATGAATCGTATTCGGTTACTATTAGCCATATTAGTTGGCAAGACCTTTATTATAATTAGCCGCTTGCTGGGAAATCAGGGGAGTAGTTTTCCCGGTAAAATGGCTCGGCGTATCTACCCCGGAATACTAAGAGAACTGGCCGCAAAGGTTAACGGTAAAATCATAATAGTTACCGGTACCAATGGTAAAACTACGACCAGCAACATGCTGGGCCGGATAATAAGTGAACCTGGTACGGTGCTGGTACATAATCAGAGCGGGGCTAATATGCTTCCCGGGATAACTACTGCCTTTATAGAAAAGACCAGTTTAACTGGCCGAAAACATTTTGACTATGCCTTGTTAGAAACCGATGAAGCCTATGTACCTTTACTGATAGAAGAAGTAAACGCCGGTTTACTCCTGATTACCAACTTCTTTAGCGATCAGTTGGATCGTTTTGGTGAACTGGATAACATCGTTAAAATGATAAAAGATACAGTAAAGGATCGGGAGATTGACCTCCTGCTCAATGCTGATGATCCGCTGACTGCCCATTTTCGCGACCTCACTTCCGCTCACTCTTTCTATTTTGGTTTTACTGCCACCGGTTATGATAGTTATGATAGCCGGGAAAGTCGGGAAGGACGGCATTGTGTTATCTGCGGGCAGGAATTGGAATACCAGCGCTATCATTATGCCGGGCTAGGTAAATTCACCTGCCCGGGATGTGGAAATCATAACCCGGAACCGGATTTTACCGGCCACAATCTAGTAATGAATCCTACAATCGAGCTTATGGTTGATGATTTAGAAATAAACAGCCCCTATCAGGGATTTTACAACGCCTATAATGTAGTTGCCGCCGTAGCTGCAGCCAGGATAATTGGTATTAACCAGCAGCAGATACAGACCGCCATTGCTGGCTATCAGCCCCAGGCCGGAAGAATGGAGACCTTTCACATTAATGGCCGTCCTGCCGTATTAATTCTGGTTAAAAATCCTACCGGATTAAATCAAAGCCTTACCACCGTAATCCAGGACCATTCATCTAAAAACCTGGTCTTTGCTCTCAATGATAATGCTGGCGATGGCCGGGATATATCCTGGATTTGGGATGCTGATATTGAGGTAATTGAGGAAGAGCAGGACCGGATAAAGCAAATTATTTGTTCCGGGCTGCGCAGCGGCGATATGGCTTTACGGGTGAAATATGCCGGCTACCCGGTTGACCGACTGCAAATCAGGTCGAACCTGAAAGAGGCTATAGCACATATTGCCGGTCTGGAGGGTGAAAAGATATACCTGCTCAGCACCTATTCCGCTTTATTTGAATGCCGCAAAATACTATTAGACCTGCAAAAACAATCAGACAAAATACCGGTTGAGGTTCCGGCCCGGGGGTGACAGGGGACGGTTCCTGTGTCACCCCCGTTTGGGAATAGAAGGAGGGTTATCGATGGCCGAATTTAGAATAGCTTATATGTATCCCCATTTAATGAACCTTTATGGCGATCGGGGCAACCTCCTCTGCCTGCAAAAAAGGCTGCACTGGTATGGACACCAAGCATATATTAAAGAAGTTT
>JAQUGU010000120.1 GCA_028683995.1 Syntrophomonadaceae bacterium
CTTCCAAAACCATGATGGGCCTGAGCCTTTTTCCTCCATTAAATATGGCATAATGCATGGCTTCGTGGATAATTGGAGGGTAAGCATCGGAAGAGGTCAAGTATTTTTGCAGGCAGGTGTCTATATACTGTTTGCGCTTCTCTATTTCTTGTTTGAACTGTGCCAAATCAAATTCCATATAGCTCTCCTTTCTGTACGGTGAGAGTGTTCAATTCTTTCGTTTAAGGACCTGCCGACCCGCGGGCGAACACATGGGTTCGCCCCTACAAGTTACGTACCCCCTGAAGTGTAGGGGCAGACCCGTGGGTTCGCCCCTACAAATCGAGTAGTTCGAATTCACCATTCAGGTTTTTAACCAGGCGCTGTACCCGACCTTCTGCCTGTTTTAACTGCTGCTGACAATAAAGTGATAGCTTGACCCCCTGTTCAAATAACTGAATAGACTCTTCCAGTTCCAGGCTGCCCGACTCCAGTTTCTCCACTATATCCTCCAGCCTTTTCAGGGCCTCTTCAAACTTCATCTCTTCCATCGTTCCACCCTCTCCCTGTTCACTACCACAGCATCGACTGTCCCATCAGACAAATCAATTTGCAATGAGCTACCCGGTGTTAACTCCTCCACCTGCCGGACGATTTTATCTCCCTGGCGAACAACCGCATAACCCCGGCTTAATACCTTCAGTGGACTAAGTTTATCCAAAGCGGTAATAATTACCGAAAATTCACGTTCTTTTACCTTCCAGTTCTCTAAAACGGCATCCAGCATTTCGTTTTGCAGAGCAGCTAAAGTCTCCTGGCTCTTTCCCAGTACTATTTCGGGCTCGCGCCATATCCGGCGCATCATTACCCGATCCAGGGTTTCACTATATTGGTTTATCCGGTTGCTGGTTGCCCGTAGAAGCCGTTGTTGATAGTCATCAATGCCCGCCTGCAAATGCAGCATGTCCGGTACCGCCAGCTGGGCTGCCTGGGTAGGAGTCGCAGCCCTTAAATCAGCCACCAAATCAGCCAGGCTGTAATCGACTTCATGCCCTACTGCTGAAATAACCGGTAGCTGCGATTCATAAATGGCTTTCACCACTTCTTCGCTGTTAAATGCCATCAAATCTTCAAAAGAACCGCCTCCACGGCCCACAATTATAACATCCGCCTTAGAATAATCATTCAAAATCCTTATTCCGGCAGATAGTTCCAGAGGAGCATCTACCCCCTGTACCGAGCTGTGCACCAGTATAATCTCTACACCCGGATGCCTCTGTCTTAAGACCCTTAATATATCTTGAAAAGCTGCTCCATCCTGGGAAGTGACCACCCCCACCCGGTTAACCAGAGCAGGAATGGGCTTCTTTTTTTCCGAGTCAAAATAGCCTTCTGCTTTTAACCTGTTTTTAAGTTGTTCCAAATATAAAAACAGCTCGCCAATTCCGTAAGGCTGCATTTCTTCGGCATAAATCTGATACTTCCCCTGGCGCGCATAAACGGCAATAGATCCCCTGATCAAAACTTCCATGCCATCCTCAGGTTTAAACTTCAGATGACGGGCTCTGCTCTTAAACATAACACAGCTTACCGCCGCTTCCTCATCCTTTAAGGTAAAATAGGCATGACCCGATTGTTGGTATAGCCTGAAACCTGATATTTCCCCTTTAAGCCAAAAATCCTGCAGTATGGTATCACCGATTAGTAGCCGGTTTATATAGTTATTTAATTGGCTGACACTCAAATATTCCTTCATGTTAATCTCCCCTGTCACCCTGTCACCCCGCGTTGGCGTGCTGCCCGGGATAAGTTTTCGCATAGTTTGGCAATCAGCATCGGTCCCAGTCCACCTGGAACTGGCAACAGATACCCGTCATTGGACTCCACTGAATCACGTTTCACATTACCGCAGCTGTGGCCCGCTTCCCAATAAAAGCCGGCGTCAATAATAAGCGGACTTCCCGTTATATCTGTACCTTTAATTATCCCCGGTCCGCCTTTCTCAACCACCAGTATATCCGCCTGGTTTACCAGGCCTTCCTGGTAATGGGGGTAAATGCTGACCGGATAACCCCGTCTAAGTAAAATAGTGGCGAGAGGAACAATAACATCGAAGGAATCCCCTGCCAGTGCAATTCTTTTTCCCTGCAATTGCGGATAAACCTGATCTATTACTTCCAGACAGGCTAAAGCTGCGCCACTGACAAACCAGGCTCCCTCACCAGCCAACAAACCCCGGTTAACCGGGGTAAAGCCGTCTACATCTTTCTCCAGCTTGATTACCGATAAGATTTCTTCTTTATCTTTCTCTAAATGCTCAGGCATGGGCAACTGTAGTAAAATGCCATCTACGCTATTATCCTGATTAAGCTTTTTAATGGTATTTTTCAGATTTTTTTTGCTGCTATTTTCCGGCATTACCATCACGCGGGTCTCTCCACCTATGGAGGCAACCGCCTTTTCCTTCAATCCCACATAAACCAGGTTTTCTTTGTTATCTCCTACTACGATTACAGCCAGTACCGGCTTAATACCCTCTTTTTCATTAGACTCCCATAAACTCTCCCGAATTTCAGTAGCAATCTTTGTCCCACTAATAATTTCCATCTTCTCACACCTCGAAATATTATTTGACGCGACAACCGTCAAACAAGGGGACGGTTCTCTTGTTTGGCCAGGTAGGCAGCGAGCATGGCGATGCCTACGGCGTTATCGGTGCTTAAGTGGGGCTCGGCAAAATAGAGCTTTAGCCCCACCGCAGGGTGCTCCAACCTATCCAGCAGACGCTGCCGTATAAGGGTGTTGGCCATAACCCCTCCTACCAGTAAAACCTCCCTTAAGCCACTCTTTTCAGCTGCTTTAAGCAGGCACTTCTCCAGGGTATTGGCTATAACCCTAAAAACACTGCTGGCTATGGCAGCAGCGGTCTCCCCCTCTTCCAATAACTTCAGGGCACTAGTTTCAGACCCGGAAAAAGAGAAGGATTTTTCCTTTACTGCTGATGGTATAGCCGGAAAATCATCCTGCTCCAGCTTAAGGGCCAGTTCCTCCATGGATTTGCCCGCTGGAAAGGGCAGTCCCATCGCCACCCCCACCCGGTCCACCAGTTGACCGGCATGAAGGTCGGAACCAGCCATAGTAATATCTATATCAAAAACCCCTTTTTGACCCCGGCGCACCAGCAAAACCTCTGAAGTTCCCCCGGAAAAATGACAGGCTATAAATTCATCTTTTGCCATTAATCCTTCATTTCCTTTTAGCCCGGCCATAATATGTCCTTCCTGGTGACTGAGCAAATAAAGTGGGGTACCCGTATAGGAGCCCAGGGCCTGAGCCTGGGATAGACCGGCTGTAAATACCGGCATGTAACTTCCCTCTACATTGCGAGGAAATGCACTTACCGCTATAGCTGCTACTTTATCTGCAATCCCCGCCGATAACTGTGCAAATAAAAAAGGGAGGTTCTTCAGGTGTAGAAAAAGCGCTTCCGATTGCTGCAACCCTTTCTCTCCCGGTCTAACCTCCAGTATCTTTCTCTGGTCACTTATGATTTTATAATCACCATCAACAACCGCCAGCGATGTAGTATAGGCGCTGGTATCTATACCCAAATAAAGCTTCATTTTGATGCTCCCAGTATTTTATCCAGTATGGCATTTACAAAAGCAGCGGAAGTATCATCACCATATTTCTTGGCTATTTCCAGGGCTTCATCTATAGCTACTACCGGTTGCGAATGCTCGTAAAACATAATTTCGTACCCGGCAACCCGTATAATATTACGGTCTACCGCCGACATCCGGTTTATCGACCAGTCCCTGGCATAAGTCCCGATTTCTTTATCAATCTGTTCCAGATGGGCCAGGCTGCCCACAATTAAATCCCAGGAAAAACCCCGATCCTTTTCCGCCAGGGTATTATTTTGTAGCAGGTACCGGAATGCTTGGTGGGGGTCAGCATTAACTTGATCAACTTGGAACAATACTTTGAAAGCAAATTCCCGTGCCTTTCTCCTGCTCAAACCTGATCTCCTTCCTTACTAATGCTTGTCTTTAAACATATGTTTTAACCACTGCTCGAAGTTCTTTTTTTCATCTATTTCCTTGCCAATAAAAAATCCCAGGGCAATACAGACAATAATAAATATAGTGCGCCAGAACCCATAACTGATAAACAGGATACTGGCCAGTAATCCCAGCACTATGCCTATAGCTTTACCTCTATGCTGTTCAAATATGATACGGAAAAGATTCTCCCACATAAGTAATGCCCCCTTTAACTGGTACTTGTCTTAACCCCCGGGCTCAAGTCATCAACCAGGACCTTAACTTCAGCAACCTTCAGTCCCCCTATGTCCTCCAGATACTTTCTTACTACATCCTGAACATTTTTGCTGAGTTCAGGAACACTTACATCCGGGTTTATCATCATATGCAAATAAACCTCCAACCCATCCGGGCGGCTGTTTACTACCGGTTTAACTTCTTTGATTCCCTCTACCTTTTTTACCGCTTTCATTATGATTATCTTGATGGCGGGAATGGTAATGAATACTTCCCCGGCCAGGCTGCGGTCAACCTCAACTGACTTGACCCGAGGTTGTATTTTGATAGTGGATATAAAAACATAAATCCCCAAAGTTAGCAATATAACACCTGCCACTCCCATAATTATTCGATTTTGGGTAGTAGACAGGGCGATTTCGATGTATTTCAGGGGTTCAGGTCGGCCTATAGCAGCGGCTATAAGCAACCCGGATAAAATAATCAACAGTAAGTTATATACAAATAGGAGTAAGCGCCAGATGCTCTTCATAACTCCACCTCTTTCACTGGTTATAATACAGATAACCCCCTGGAAAAGCAGGGGGTTGTCCATATCAATAATAGCAGGCTTATTCAATAATCAGGTCGACTTCTTCATCGTTATCGTTCCCGGCTATCCTCTTCATAGATACACCCACAATATGCACATTAACTGCAATAACCGATAGACCGGTCATGGTTTCAACTGCCATCTTGACCTCTTTTTGAACGGTTTCAGCTACATCAGGAATCTGATAGCCAAATTCTACTACAATAAATATATCAATTTTAGTCTGTTCATCTATTACCTCAACCTTAATCCCTTTGCCGAAGTTCTTTTTACCCAGTTTTTCCACCAGGTCGGTACTCCAACCGCCGCTCATTGAAGCAACACCTTCAACATCTGCCGCAGCCAGACCAGCAACCGTAGATACTACTTCATCAGCAATTCTAATCGCTCCGAACTCGTTATTAATTTCCGGTTTAGCGTTATCCATATTTGTCCACCTCCATATTATTATATACTTGATATTGTAGCATGCAAAACCAAATTAGCAAATAATACATTAACTTATTCTGGAACTATCTAAATTGAAAATTCATAATTCTTAATTCTAATTATATACTCATTCTTCTCTGGATAAAGTTAGTGTATACCTCTCCCCGCCGGAAGAAAGATTAGAAAAAACGTGGG
>JAQUGU010000121.1 GCA_028683995.1 Syntrophomonadaceae bacterium
GACCTGCTGATTACGAATCAGCTGCTCTGCCACTGAGCCACATCGGCATATGATGTTGACAAATTGATAATAGCAGGATTATGTGTACCCGTCAAGAAGCCGGCAGATGCCGGCTTTATTTGTGCTGATGTGCTAAACAAATGTCTATGGCAGGTTCAGCCTATTTAGATTTCTTTTCGTCAGCCAAATAGTAATAGTTAGGATTGTTATTAACTATAGACTGGCAAGAAGGGCAAACATTCATTATATAGGCTTTCCTGTCGATAATTTGAACCATGGTTTTCAGGATTTCTTTCGGAAACTGCTTGCTGCAACTGCTGCATTTTTTCATTGTACAACCTCCAAGTACCATCTCTATTTTATACGAAACCCTTGATAATTTTAACATTACTGTTTAGGCATATTGTTTGAGTAAAATAAATTAAGCCGGTTTTTACTCCGGCTTGTTTAGTTTATTATGATCCCATGCCAGCATCATCCAGGTAAGCCCGCAGCAACTCCATTTCCATTTCTAATAGTTCCAGGGTTTTCTTTACGGCAATAGTGATTACCTCCGGGCTTTCATCCTCCAATTCCTCAGCCACCAGTTGGTCAAAAGGTATACAGCTCATCCGATCTATGGTTTCAGGAACATCCACCTGGCAAAAGAACGCATTAAGAATATTCATTATGCTATAGAAATAGGACTCGGCCCATACTTCTACCTGATCTTCGTCTGGTTTGCCATCAATACAGTTGAAACGACTAAGTCTATACATACCCATCCCCCTTATACCATCCTTTGTTCCTTAAAATTCCGAACTACCGTTAAGCCCGGTACCTTGCGGTATGCTGCGCACTCTTTTACATACAGGTCTGGTAAATGTCATTATTTACTATAATGAAATCCCCTGGGTTTTCTATATCTTTCTATATCTAAATCTTCCAGGGTAACTTTTGTCCAGTTCTATTTTAACGCAATTGACGCTGCTATGAAATGATTTTTTAGTCCTTATCCTTTTATACGTTACAGACCCGGACTTTTTGGACATAGGGCTGACAGCGAGTGGCTATTTGGTCCAGTTCTGCTTTGCTACAGGGTTTTACCCTGGACAGCTCGGAGTCCAGGGTTGTCCGCGGGTTGAACTGCTGCAGGGAGTAGAGTCTGGCACCTTTAATATAGCGGGCTATCTCTATTATGTCTTCGGGTGAGTGCCAGATCGGAACTACGGTAGTTCTGAATTCCACCGTGATGGTGGCGGTTTTAAGCAGATTTATGGAAGACCTTATATTAAAAAAGTCCTCAAAGGTTAGTCGTCCGCTGGCTTGCAGATATTTCTGGTACTCCAGCGGAGCCTTGATGTCCATGGCCACGTAGTCCAGCAATTCTTGCTGCAGCAGTTGGTCCAACATTATTGGGTTGCTGCCATTGGTATCCAACTTAACCAGGTAACCGGTTTCCTTAACTTGTCTTATCACCTGGGGAAGTTCCGGATTTATAGTAGGCTCTCCTCCGCTGAATACTACTGCATCCAAAAAGCCCCGGCGTTCCTCCAGAAAAGGAATAAGTTCCGTAGTTTCTATTTCATCGGCCATAGCTGTCCGCCCGGGTTTGACCAGCAGGTGGGCATTATGGCAAAAAGGACAGCGCAGATTGCATCCCCGGGAGAACAGCACTGCGGCTATCTTCCCGGGGTAGTCAGTCAAGCTCTGTTTTAATAATCCCGCAAATCTCATACTACTTTATACGTCTTCCTATTCCTAAACTCAGCCTGTTTGCCTTCGTTCCACTGGTCTACCGGGCGCAGGTAGCCCACCACTCGGGAGTACACTTCACAAGCGGTTTCTTTGCCTTCAGTCTCACAGCTGGGGCAGGTGTGGTGTTCACCGGCTATATAGCCATGCTGAGGACAGATACTAAAAGTAGGCGAAATATAGAAATACGGCATCTTAAACTGCTCACAAGCCTTTTTAATCAGCATCTTGACCGAGTCTACATCAGGTAAGGCCTCACCCACAAAGATGTGGAAAGTAGTTCCTCCGGTATACAGGCACTGCAGGGGATCCTGCAGCTTCATGGCCAGGAAGATGTCATCAGTATAGCCCACCGGCAGGAAGGAGGAGTTAGTATAGTAAGGCTCAGCCCCTTGATTTTTAACGGCATCATTGTTGGCCACAATAATATCGGGGAAGCGGGCCCGGTCTTTCTGGGGCAAGCTATAGCTTACCCCCTCTGCCGGGGTTGCTTCCAGGTTATACAAATTGCCGGTCTCGTCCTGGTAGCGCTGTATCCGCTCTCTCATGAATTCCAGTACTTCCAGGGCAAAGGGGTAACCTTGCTCGCTAGCAATGTCCTCACCCAGGAAGTTGAGACAGGATTCATTCATTCCCACCAGTCCAATGGTAGAGAAATGATTTATCCAGAATCTACCGGTAGATTCTTTTACCCCTCGCAGGTAGAACTGGGAGTAAGGATAGAGACCGGAATCGGTCAGGTTTTCCAGCACTTTTCTCTTGATTTCCAGGCTGTCACGGGCCAAATCCATGATATTGGCCAAACGCCGAAAATAATCGTCCTTATCTCGAGCTAAATAGCCAATCCGGGGCATGTTAATAGTTACTACCCCAACTGATCCGGTCAGGGGATTGGAACCAAACAGCCCTCCACCCCGTTTCCTAAGTTCACGATTATCCAACCGCAAACGGCAGCACATACTACGCGCATCTTCAGGGTCCATATCGGAATTGATATAGTTGGCAAATCCAGGTATACCGTATTTAGCTGTCATTTCCCAGATTCTATCATACTTGGAGCTATCCCAATCGAAGTCCCGGGTGATATTATAGGTTGGAATGGGGAAGGTAAAGACCCGCTCCTCAGCATCACCCTCCATCATAACCTCGGCAAAGGCCTGGTTTAACGTATCCATTTCCACCTGGAATTCGCCATAGGTCTTATCCTTAAATTCGCCGCCAATGATAACAGTTTGGTCTTTAAAATATCCCGGTACTTTAAGGTCCATGGTGATATTGGTAAACGGGGTGTTACCAGTAATAAATACTTTTCCATTTCTACGCGCTACTACGGTTTCATTTTCAGTATTGGGACACCAGATAATACCTTCATAATCAACCTCGTTTACTTGGTTGATATAAGTGTCCTTGTGCCTGATTATCCTTATAATATAGCGATCTTTGATGGATAAATGATTATCCGGCTTCCTTATTAAAACCGTAGCGCCATAGCCAGCATTAACAATTACCTGCATTAACTGGTCGCGAATAAGCTCAGAGGTGGTAATAACCTTGCAATCCTCACATCCATCTCCTTTTATATAGGTCTCCAGGAATATGCGAGACGTCTCGGTATCAGCCTGCAGTATGGTATCTGGAATAAATTTAATTCCTTTTTCCCGATCGCTGCCCATCCAGGCCAGGATTTTTCTGGTACTATCAGCATTAAAGCGCAAGACATTACAGGGAGCACCCAGTCCTTGCTGTATACGTTCGCTGTAGTTAAGGTTCAGACTTTCACAGAGTTCAATTATTTCTTCATAATGATGTGGGCTTTTAACTTGCGACTGGTATATGCATATCCTGCCATCACCACGCCCGCTCTTGTCCAGGGAACCTTCCGCTATTATCCAGGCCATTAATCTAACCAGTTCCTCATCCATTGCATTTTCGCCCGCTACATTGCCATCACTGCCTATCGGTACCATAAAGGGAGACTTTAACTTGAGCACATCCTCTATTTTTTCCAGGGTATAATGATCGCCGTTAAATTTTCGCCGGACCACCCGGTGTTCTGGGGATATCAACTGATCACTGATGCGGTTTTTTAAATTATACATAGTTCCCTTATACTCCCGGGTAAAAAGGTGTTTCACCGGCAGGTATTCAATAAAGCCTTTTTCCACATTGAAGGTAGCAATCATGTCACCTTCGGACACCTGGTTATATTTGACCCAACCATTCTGCCCCAATATTTCTGTATCTTCCGACATACATTGGAAGCCAACCCGGGTAGGTACGTTGACATTGAAGATGAATTCCTGCAGGCTCTGTTTGACCTGTTCGTAGTTTAATTGGTCATAATAGATATAAGGCGCCAGCAGGGTGTCAAAGTTGGAAAAAGCCTGGGCTCCGGCGGCTTCGCCCTGCAGGGTATAGAAGAAGTTTACAATCTGTCCCAGTACGGTACGGAAATGCTTGGCCGGCTTACTTACTACTTTTCCTCGGGCACCCTTAAAACCCTCCCGGATTAAATCTTGCAAATCCCAGCCCACACAGTAAACCGCCAGTATACCTAAATCATGCATATGAAAATCTCCATTTTGCTGGGCTTCCTTCATCTGCTCGGTGTATATCTGGTTAAGCCAGTACTGGCTGGTTACTATGGATGAGATATGAAAGTTCATGCCCTGCAGGCTAAAGTTCATATTGGAGTTCTCTTTTACCCGCCAGTCGCTGCGATCCAGGTAGTTTTCAACAATTTCGTTATTCTGGATGAGCTGCCGGCTTTCTCTCATGATTTCATGCTGTTTGCGGTACAGAATATAAGCCTTGGCGGTTCGGTAATGGCCGTTTTTAACCAGAACTTTTTCCACCAGATCCTGTATCTCTTCAACCGTGGCTATATCATAATCGTCCAGGTAGTAGTAGCCGGCCAGTTCGATGACCTTGTCCGCCAGTCGCTCCGCCGTTGCGTAGTCTCTTCCCCCCAGTGCCTGGGCCGCCTTATAAATAGCATTAACAATTTTCTCTTTTTCAAATGGAACTACCCGGCCATCTCGTTTTCTGATACTTTTCATAGTTTAGCCTCCTAAACACAATATATATGGTGTAATTTTTAGCACTACAC
This sequence comes from Syntrophomonadaceae bacterium, assembly GCA_028683995.1. GTDB lineage: Bacteria > Bacillota > Syntrophomonadia > Syntrophomonadales > Syntrophomonadaceae > UBA4844. The sequence goes on from JAQUGU010000121.1 coordinate 4,844, forward strand.
AATATACTGTAGTTATTATAGTGTACCCGGGCTTGTTCTTCAAATATATATTTCCCCTTAATCAGGCCTTTTCATAAATTTATATTCTGTTAACAGGAATTTTTAGCCGGATACTAATAATTGCTATTATTATTTAAGAGCAAAAACAAGCAGGATAGGCCTGTTATCCTACCCTGCACCGATTTTAGTCCTATTTTTTCCCGATTGCTCTGTTCACATAGTTAGCGCCATAATCGCCTTGTGGGCATGGAGGCGGTTTTCAGCTTCATCGAAAACTACTGACTGGGGTCCGTCCATAACTTCATCCGTAATCTCCTTGTTCCGCTTGGCCGGTAAGCAGTGTAAAACAATGGCATCCTTTTGGGCCAGGCTTAAGAGACGACTGTTTACCTGGTAGGCTAGAAACTGCTGCTCCTTCTCCGGGGCCTGGTCTTCCTGTCCCATACTGGCCCAAACGTCGGTATAAACCACATCAGCACCGGCAATAGCCTCTTCCGGGTCTTTAACTACTGCCAAGGTTGCCCCGGTTTCGGCTGCGTCCTGCCGGGCTGCCGCCAGTATTCCGGCATCAGGTTCAAAGCCTCCCG
>JAQUGU010000122.1 GCA_028683995.1 Syntrophomonadaceae bacterium
CGCAGCCTGCAAATGGAAGAAAAACGGGAGATTGAAAGGATTTTGCGTGATCTCACCCGGGCTGTAGCCGGGTTTAGCGATGAACTGGTCAGTAACATGCGAATTTTATGTGAACTCGATTATATTTTTGCCCGCGCCCGTATGGCCTATAAAATGAACGCCTTCCGGCCCATGATTAACTCCCAGGGTATAATAGATATTAACCGCGGACGCCACCCTTTGCTGGGGGAGAAGGCAGTTCCGGTTAACATAGAACTGGGTAAGGCTTTTGATATCCTGGTCATAACTGGTCCCAATACCGGCGGGAAAACGGTAGCGCTGAAAACCCTGGGGCTTCTAACCCTGATGGCTATGAGTGGAATGTTCATTCCTGCCCGGGAGAACAGTTTAGTTGCGATTTTCCAGACCATTTATGTGGATATCGGTGATGAACAAAGTATAGAACAATCACTGAGCACCTTTTCTTCTCATATGAAGAATATCGTAAATATTTTAGAACAGGCAGATGAACATTCTCTGGTTTTACTGGACGAATTAGGTGCCGGTACTGACCCGGTGGAAGGGGCCGCCCTGGCCCAAGTGATTATGGAAGAACTTAAAAACAAAAAGGCTCGGGCAGTAATTACTACTCATCAGAGCGAATTAAAAAAATATGCCTATCAGAACGAGCGGGTGGAGAATGCCAGTGTAGAATTTGACCCGGTTAATCTTAGACCCACCTATGAGCTGACTATAGGTATGCCAGGCCAGAGCAATGCTTTTCAGATAGCAGCCCGGCTGGGGCTTAAAGACACACTGGTGGAAAAGGCGCGGGAACTGGTACCGCATCGCGAAATGGAACTGGGCAACATGATACGCCAGTTAAAAGAGAGCCGCCAGCGTTACGAGGATTCCCTGCGGGAAAACGAATCCCTGCAGGCTGAACTGCTGGAACAGAAGCAAACCCTGGAGATGGAGAAACTCAGATATCAGGAGGAACAGGAGGAAGTTCTGGCCCAGGCCCGGCAGGAGGCAAAGGACCACTTGCGACAGGTTAAGGAGGAAGCGGCTGAAGCTATTCAGGAGTTAAAGGAATTATTAAAGGATAAGGATAATCCCCCCAAGTGGCATGAGATTGAAAAGAAACGCCAAAAAATAAAACAATTGGAACGTGAATCCAAGATTGAACTGGAGCATGACCCAACTAACCACGATGAAATAAAAGCCGGAGATTATGTATACGTCAAAAGTATAAATCAGAAAGGCTATGTCCTGGAAGAACCTAATAATCAGGGTGACATGATGGTTCAGGTGGGTATTCTGAAGTTGAGTGTAAAACAATCACAGGTAAGCAAAACCCAGTCCCCGGAAGAGCAGAAGATTAAATGGCGTCACCAGACGTATCTGGAAAAGGCACAACATATAAGCAAAGAGATTGATGTCCGGGGTTTAATGGCCGAGGACGCCTTATTGACCATTGACCGCTACCTGGAAGATGCCAATCTGGCAGGACTGGATTCAGTCCGGGTAATACATGGCAAAGGAACTGGAGCGCTCAGGAAGGCGGTTCGCAGTTATCTGAAGGACCACCACTACGTTGTAAACTTCCGCGATGGATTCCGGGAAGAAGGCGGCTTCGGAGTGACGGTAATACAGTTGAAGTAAGGGGGGGCACCACGCCTCACTATTTATTGCGGTTGCAGTATGTCCTCAATTACTTCCCGGGGTTTTTTGCTTTTTAACTGGTGATCAGGCAGGGGACAATCAGTAATATCAGCACCTGCGGGTAATTCAATCTTTTGTATATAGCGATCAGGGCAGCCCCCACCCTGCAAGGGATTGGGGAATATAGCCCGGTGTATTTCCCCTCCGTTGCGGGGATCGGTGCAAATATATACCTCACCACCGGAGGAAGGATTATAATTATTACTGTTCATATCTATTAGTGGGGGATGAACATGAATATCGCATTTTTCCGTTGGTACTTCGGGTCTGTTTCCATCGTTACTGCCTGGTAGGGCTGGGTATAAAGGTTGCGGGTTGGGACAATATTTTCCAGCCAGTTTACCTGATTCAGGGCAGATATATATAATTTCATGTAACTGGTCACAAGTATCCTTGGGCACGAAACTCTTGCTGCAATAATCGGAAACAATAAATTCATCAGGGCATTGCGGGGATGGCCGTTTACCGGATAAAGAGCAGACCGCAATTTTATTTACTCCGGCAGGCTTTTTCGAGGGTGACACCTTATAATCCTTATGAGCTCTTTGCAATACTTTGCTGAATAAACGCGCCGGGTGATTACCGCCAAATTCCCCGCTCATAGAATGTTCGCTATCATAACCCATCCATACCGCAGCCGTGAAGCCAGGGGTATAACCACAAAACCAGGAATCATTATTCTTTTCGGTAGTTCCGGTTTTACCTGCTGTAGGTACACCGGGTACCCGGGCTCTGGTACCAGAGCCGCTGTTACATACCGTTTGTAGCATATCCCCCATAATCCAGGCAGTTTCTTCACTCATTACCCTTTTATCCTTGGGCTTATAGCTATAAATCTCTATCCCCTGCGAGTCTATAATTTTGGTTATAAAATGGGGTTTGCAATACACACCCTCATTGGCAATGGAAGCATAAGCTCCGGCCATTTGCAAGGGGGTAATACCGCGGGTAAGTCCGCCCAGGGATAGGGGAGCCAGGCTAAGGTCATTGGTACCAGGTGAATCTACCAGCGGCAGACCCAGGGAACGGCCAAAATCGAAACTTTTTCTAATTCCCACCTGATCCAGCATCTGGATTGCATAAAGATTAATTGACCACTGTACAGCTGTTCGCATGGAGATTGGTCCGCGATATTTGCCATCATAATTTTTAGGAGTCCATACCGTGTTACCCATTTTAAAGGAAATAGGGGAATCATTTAGAATATAATAGGGCATATAACCATTTTCCAGTGCTGGAGTATAAACGGTGAGGGGTTTAATTGCTGACCCGGGTTGCCGGTAAGCACTGGTAGCCCGGTTGAAACCACGTTTGCGTTCATAGCTGCGTCCACCTATAACGGTTTTTACTTCGCCGCTGTGCTGATCAATTACTACTACGGCTGATTGAACTACATTTCCGCCTTTACTCTCCTGGGGAAAGTTCTTTACATTGGAATACAATTCTTCAGTATACTGCTGTACATCTGCATCCATAGAAGTATATATTCTCAGCCCTCCGCGGTAAACTGCATTGTTTGGATCAGAGCTAATTTTTTTGCTAGCCAGTATGTCTATAGCCTCATCTATAACCGAATCAATATAGTAGCCATACCGGGTGTTTTCGTTATTGGCCTTTTTAAATACCAGTTCAGCCTCGCTGGCGGCTTGTGCCTGAGCTGCATCAATGTACCCGCATGAAAGCATATTGTATAAAACCATTTTCTGTCGTGCTTTGGCCCGATCATAAAATTGAAATGGATTATAAGAGTTAGGACTCTGGGGTAAACCTGCGAGCAAGGCGGATTCCGCAAGGCTTAACTGGCTTACGTCTTTTCCGAAATAGGTATTGGCGGCCGCCTGCACTCCATAAGCTCCTGCACCGAAATTTATCTTATTAAGATACATGCTAAGGATTTCATCCTTGGAGTAAGCCGATTCTAATTTAAAAGCAATAATAATTTCCTTTAGCTTACGTTCCCAACGTTTATCAAAAGAGAGAAAGGCATTACGAGCCAGTTGCTGGGTTATGGTACTGGCGCCTTGACCGGTTAAATCTCTTGACTGAATATTGTAGATAACAGCCCGGGCGATACCTTTAATATTGACCCCGTGGTGGCGGTAGAAGTCCTTGTCTTCCGTGGCAATAAAAGCATTAACGAGATCCTGGGGTACTTTGTCCAACTTCACCTCAGTACGATTTTCCTCAGCATGAAGCCTGGCCACTACTTGTTCCTGGTCATCATAAAGCAGTGTTGTTTTAGCCCCGGATAGTTGCTGCGGATCCCAGGCCGGGAGCTTGGTAGCGGTAAAAATAACCGCGCCCAGGGCACTACCTGTAAAAATGAAGAACAGAAATAACAGTACGTAAATAATAACTTTCTTAGTATTTTTTGATTTTTTAGAATTTGGTTTATCCGTTACCATATAAAAACATAGCCTCCTGGATAAATTACCTTTAGAGTATTTGACATATCTGCATCTTTCTCCTGCTTCCAGCAGTTTCAATAGTATATATGCCTTTATAGCTCTAATTATTGCACACACTTTCAAGCATGTGCTATTATTTTTTAAACAAGGAGGTTATCGAGTGGGTAAAAACGTGGATACAAAGGTAAATGAGCAGATGCAACTTATTCGCCGTGGAGTAGCCGAGATAATTCCGGAAGAGGAACTTAAGCAGAAGTTTGGCCAATCAATCAAGGAAAAGCGCCCCCTCAGGGTAAAACTGGGACTGGATCCTACTGCTCCTGATATTCATCTGGGACATACCGTGGTGCTTAACAAACTACGCCAGTTTCAGGATCTAGGTCATGAAGTGCATCTCATAATCGGCGATTTTACTGGCCGCATCGGCGACCCCAGTGGTAAATCCGAGACCCGCAGACAATTAAGTGAAGAAGAGGTTCAGGTTAATGCTGCTACTTATAAAGAACAAATTTTTAAAGTCTTGGATCCGGATAAAACTATAATCCATTTTAATAGTGAGTGGTTGATGCCGCTAACCCTGGTAGATGTTCTAAACCTGGCCGGGAAATATACCGTAGCCCGCATGCTGGAAAGAGATGATTTTGATAAGCGTTATAAAGAAGGTCTGCCTATTGGAATACACGAATTCATGTATCCATTAATGCAGGGTTACGATTCAGTAGCCTTAAAGGCGGATGTGGAACTCGGAGGTACCGACCAGAAGTTTAACCTCCTGGTGGGGAGGAATTTACTAAGAGAATATGGCCTTCAGCCGCAGGTAGCTCTGACTATGCCTATTCTCGAGGGTACCGATGGAGTCCAAAAGATGAGCAAGAGTCTGGGTAACTACATAGGAGTCAACGAAGACGCTTATGAAATGTTCGGCAAGACCATGTCCATTCCGGATGAGTTGATTATACGCTATTTCGAATTGGTAACCCGGGTAGAGCAGGTGGAAATAGATAAGATGGAAAAAGGCATGCAGACCGGAGCGCTTAACCCTCGGGATGTCAAAATGCGTCTGGCTCGGGAAATCATAAACATATATCACAACGAAGAAGAGGCCCTTAAGGCTCAGGAAAGATTTCAATTAGTATTTTCGCAGCGTGATATACCGGAAGATATACCCGAAGCCGTGGTGAGTGAAAAAGAATTATGGTTGCCTAAATTCCTGCTAGAACATGGTATGGTGGATTCCACCAGTGATGGGCGGCGCATGATCAAACAGGGAGCGGTGAAACTAAATGGGGAAAAATG
>JAQUGU010000004.1:0-3545 GCA_028683995.1 Syntrophomonadaceae bacterium
ATCATTATTATCATAAATATTGTGGGTGGTTTTATTATTGGTATGGCTCAGAAAGGCATGACTGCGAGTGAGTCCATGGAGATATATACCCTTCTAACAGTTGGAGATGGACTGGTTACCCAGATCCCGGCGCTGCTTATATCTACGGCTACCGGTATAGTAGTTACCAGGAGCGCCTCCAAGACCAGTCTGGGGACGGAACTGACCTCTCAGTTATTAAACTATCCTAAAGCCCTGGGCCTGGTAGCCCTTATTCTCCTGGTACTGGGAAGCATTGGTTTGCCCCGCCTGCCTATGTATTCCCTGGCCGCTTTCTTTGGAATACTCTTCTTTACCTTCAGAACTTCGGCAGCTAAGACAGTTGAAGAAATGGATATGGAAGAAGTTCAGGAAGCAGAGGATATAAAGAAACCGGAGAATGTGGTAGAGCTGCTGCAGGTGGAGAAAATGGAAATGGAACTGGGTTATGCCCTCATACCGCTGGTAGACTCTGAACAGGGTGGAGATCTACTGGATCGCATTATAATGATAAGAAGACAATGTGCGGTGGAAATGGGTTTTATTGTTCCACCTGTACGCATAAGAGACAATATGCAACTGAAACCTAATGCTTATTTAATCAAAATCAAGGGCATAGAAATCGATTCGGGAGAGTTGTTGCTGGATAACTACCTGGCTATTGGTCCGGACATTGAGCATGATAACGAGATAATCGGAATAGATACTCTGGAACCAGCATTCAGGCTACCTGCCCGCTGGATAGAGACTGGCGATAAAGATCGGGCGGAAATGAAAGGTTATACCGTAGTAGATCCGGCTTCAGTTCTGGCTACCCACCTGACTGCTATTATCAAGTCCTATGCCCACGAACTCCTGGGCCGGCAGGAGATTCAAAACATCGTAAGCTACATTAAGGAACAAAACTCGGCCATAGTTGATGAATTGATACCAGAACTGATGGCGCTGGGTGATTTACAACGAGTTTTGGCCAACCTGCTTAAAGAACAGATCTCTATAAGAGATATGATTACTATAATGGAAACCCTGGCTGATTACTCTAAAATTACTAAAGACGTTGATGTTCTAACTGAATATGTTCGCCAGGCGTTGAAACGTCAAATTAGTAAACAGTATTCCGGGGATAAGCAAACCATAAGTGTTTTAACCCTGGATCCAGGTTTAGAGGAAAAATTGCGTGAATCCATTCAACATAGTGAATTTGGCTCTTATCTGGCTCTGGACCCTGATATAGCTCAACCCATGATTGACCGCTTATCGAGACAGTACGAGGAATTAAGCCAGAGGGGAATAACACCCATTGTCATCTGTGCCCCAATTCTCAGGTTGTATTTTAAACGATTGGTTGAACGCTTTATATCCAATCTGGTTGTTCTTTCCTACAACGAGATTGATTCCAATATTAATGTTGAGGTCATAGGGATGGTGTCGTCGTGAAAATAAAGAAGTATGTGGCCCGGGATTTTAAGACTGCTCTTCAAAGGGCCAAAGAAGAAATGGGCCAGGATGCTATAATTTTACATACCCGGCAGGTAAAAAAAGGCGGAATTCTTGGTCTGCTTTATCCTCCGCGGGTAGAGATAACTGTGGTCGTGGATGATAAGCTGCAGGTCAATTCGGATCGACTCCGGTCGGGAAGTGCACCCGGTGGACCGGCAGCAGCAGCTAAACCCGAGATATCAGCTAGCATCGATACGATCAGTCCTACCTCTACCATTAATAACAGTGAAAACTCTTCCCGGGAGGATGAAGTTCTCCTGGAAATACAGAGAATGAAGAACTTAATGACAGATATAAAATCACGCATGTATGAAGTTGAAGTTATTAAAGGAATGCCTGAACAAATTCAGCAGTTCTATGAAACACTGATTAATAACAATGTGGATCGGGATATTGCTCTGAAGGTAGTTAACAGTGTTGCTACCCGCTTGCCCAAAGATGGTATTAGTGACGATGCCTGGGCCAGGGATGTCTGCCTGCATACTCTGCAGGAGGTAATTCAGCAGGTACAGCCTATCCAAATCAAGTCGGAGCGCAAGGGAATGATAGTGTTTCTGGTTGGACCTACCGGTGTTGGGAAAACCACTACTATCGCCAAGCTGGCAGCTAATCTTACCTTTCTGGATAGTAAAAGCGTGGCCCTCATTACTCTGGATACTTATCGGGTATCAGCTGCTGAACAATTGAGAACTTTTGCGGAAATAATTGGTATTCCCATAAGTGTAGTATTTACTCCGACAGATTTGATGCTGGCCATAGAACAGTACCGGGAAAAGGATTTAATATTTGTTGATACGGCCGGGCGTAGTCCCTACAACTCTGAGCAGATGGAGGAATTGCGAGAGTTTGTTGATATAGCCAGGCCGGATGAGACTATTCTGGTTATGAGTATTACCACCGATAACAACGATCTGATTAACATCTACCAGCGTTTCCAGTCTATTGGAGTAGATAAACTAATATTTACCAAGCTTGATGAAACTTGCAGCTATGGTTCGATTTTAAATGCTCTCTATGAAATCAGGAAGCCAATTGCCTATTTTACTACCGGGCAGAACGTTCCTGATGATATTGAAGTTCCAGATGCCTTACGTTTAGCTCAGAGACTGCTAAGAAGGGATGAAGCCCTATGAACGACCAGGCTGACAAACTAAGACAAATGGCTTTGGATGTAAAAAACCAAATCGAAAAAGAAATGGCCCAGGAGTTTAAGCACACCCGGGTAATTGTGGTTGCCAGTGGCAAGGGTGGAGTAGGCAAAAGCACCCTGGCTTTGAACTTGGCCCTGAGTCTTTGCGACCGGGGCAAAAAAGTAGTACTTATGGATGCGGATCTGGGTCTGGCAAATATTGATATTATGCTGGGTTTACTTCCTAAATATAATCTTCATCATATGATACAGGGAAAGAAAGACTTAAAAGACATTATTATTGCTGGCCCGGGAGGCCTGAGTATTATTCCTGGAGGCTCAGGTATTACTGAGCTGGCTAACATGGGAGAAAATAGCATGAAAAGGTTATTGGTGGAGCTGGGTAAACTTGACGGGGAATTTGATTATATGATGATAGATACCGGAGCTGGCATATCCAATAATGTTATATCCTTTTTACTGTCAGCCGATGATGTTATATTTGTCACTACTCCAGAACCAACCTCTATGACCGATGCTTACGGGATGGTAAAAGCTATTGCCCGGCAGTCGACGGGTAAAACTCTTTACCTGGTTGTAAATCGGGTGGTTGATAATATCGAGGGGGTACTGGTGGCAGAAAAGTTTAAGCTGGTATGTGGTAAATTCTTGGATCTGCATATTGATATTCTGGGACATATAATTAATGAGCCGCTAATAGGAGAAGGTATCAGGCGTCAGAGAGCATTTATTGAACTATTTCCTCGAAGTCAGGCGGCAAAAAACATTGGCAGCATTGCCAGTAATCTTATTAATAGTAATGATAAAAGCGCCCCTAAAGACACTAGTAGTGGCGGGATTAAACGTTTTTTCAAGAAAATTATTGGTATGGCTTAGT